>NZ_DINY01000030.1:0-34667 GCF_002426075.1 Empedobacter sp. UBA5528
TGTTTTGTAGTTAAAGCAATTTGCTGATTTTCAATCAAATGAACAACTTTATTATTTATTAATCAAAATGCACAACGGGTAAAACTTATTTGATATATTTATTTAAAAATTGAATAAAAGGATACATGCAAACACTTTTCGAGAACGAAAAATTCAAATGGATTAATTTACAAAATCCGACAAAAATTGAGTTAGATGAAATTGCTACAAAATATTGTTTTCAGAAATTAACGATTGAAGATAGTTTGGAGCCTGGACATTTACCTAAATATGAATCAGATGATTCAAAAGTTTCGTTTTTGTTAATTCGTTTTTTTGATAAAGAACACCGTATGTTGAAAAACACTATTCGAGAATTTAGTCACAAAGTCAGTATTTACATCGGAGCAGATTTTATTGTGACTGTTCATCAAAAGGAAATGGATATTTTTGACAAAATTCAGAAAAAATATTTAGCTAATACTGATCCTTCTAAAATCATTATCAAAGGAATTTTGTATCGTATTATTTCCGAAACCATCAAAACATATGAAGAACCAGCATATCAAATGGACGAAGAAGTCAATCAACTCGAGCATTTAATTTTTACGGATGATTTTAGAAAAATTAAACTTCCTACCTTATATAAAATCAAACGAGAAGCTACAGCTTGCAAAAAAATATTAGATTATACGCTTGAAGCGCTCAAAGAATATCGCGCGGATAACAAAAAGACAAGTTCATCACAGGATTTGTACGAAGAAAACGTAAAAATGTTACACTTGCATTCACAAATTGTAGATGACGTACAAAGTTTGTTAACAATTTATCTTTCGTTAAATGGACAGAAATCTAACGAAATCATGCAAACGCTTACCGTTTTTTCTGCATTTTTCTTACCCTTAACTTTTATCGCTGGAATTTATGGAATGAATTTCGATTTCATGCCCGAGTTAAATTACAAATTAGGCTATCCAATTTGTTTACTTGTCATGTTATTAGTGGTAATTTTTATTTACTTTTGGTTCAGGAAAAAAAAATATTTATAATTCAGTATGATTTTCGTAACGGGAGGAACAGGTTTGGTTGGCGCGCATTTGTTGGTAGAATTGGCAAAAAAGCAACAACCTATTCGTGCCTTAAAACGAAAAACATCGAACACAGAAACCATCCAAAATTTCTTTGCGGAACAAAATGCTTCGCAATTTTATCAATTTATTCATTGGATTGATGGTGATTTGTTGGATGTAACTGAACTTCCGAATTTATTAGACGGGATCGAAACAATTTATCACGCTGCGGCTTTTGTTTCATTTGATGAACGTCAAGAAGAAGAAATTTTCAATACGAATATTTTAGGAACTGAAACTTTGGTAAATGAAGCGATTGATTCTGGCGTGAAAGAATTTTTCTTCATCAGTTCTATTGCTTCGATGGATGATTTGAATCCCGCAACTAAAATGATTGACGAACGTTCTGGTTGGAACAATGGCCTGACGCATTCTTCTTATTCTATCTCTAAATTTAGAGCAGAAATGGAGGTTTGGCGCGCTTCACAAGAAGGCATTAAAGTTATTATTATTAATCCTGGTGTAATCATCGGAACATTGGATACTAAACGTGCAAGCGAAAGTTTATTTCAACAAAATTCGTCAAAAAGCGATTATGCACCTTCTGGTGGAACTGGTTTTGTTGATGTTCGCGATGTGGTGAAGATTTTTTTAGAATTAATTAATCAACAAGCTTACAATCAAAAATTTGTGGTAATTTCTGAAAATAAAAGTTACCGAGAAGTATTTGATTTTGTTTCGATCAATAGCAAACGTTCAGTCAAAAATGTTTCAAATACAACTTTAAAAATCATTAAAAATCTATCTATTTTTAGTCGAATTTTTGGTGGAAAATATATGACAAAAGCGAATTATTATTCGTTGACAACTTATACCAAATACGACAATTCTAAAGTTAAAAATTTGCTTCAATACGAATTTATTCCAATCAAAGAAGCAATTGATTATCATTATAAACGCTTTCAAAAGCTGAATTCTACAAAATAGTTTACTTTTGTTTTATGGAACAACAATTCATTTCAACACTTTCAACAACTGCTTCGGAATTAAAATCAGGAAGCGTTTCTGCTAAAAGTCCATCAAATATTGCGTTGGTAAAATATTGGGGAAAAAAGAAAAATCAAATTCCAACCAATAGTTCAATTAGTTATACGTTAACCAATAGCTATACAGAAACTGAATTAAAATTTTCGCCAAAAACATCGGATGCTTTCGAAGTTGAAGTTTATTTAGAAGGTGAATTGAAAGAAAGTTTTACTCCAAAAATCATAACTTTTTTCGAAAGAATTACGGCTTACATTCCATTTTTGAATCAATTCAAATTTGAAGTTCACACACATAATTCTTTTCCACATAGTTCTGGAATTGCTTCTTCAGCTTCTGGAATGTCGGCAATGGCATTATGTTTAGTTCAAATTGAGAATATTCTTGGCGCAAATTTATCAGAAGAAGACGCCAAGAAAAAAGCTTCTTTCTTGGCTCGTTTAGGTTCTGGAAGTGCTTGCCGTTCGATTTACAAAGGTTTGGTTGAATGGGGAGAAAATGATTTTATCGAAGGAAGCTCAGATTTATTTGGAACAAAATATCCTGATACCGAAATTCATGATGTTTTCAAAACTTTTCACGACACCATTTTATTGATTCACGAAGGACAAAAATCGGTTTCTTCTACTGTTGGTCACAATTTGATGAACGGACATCCGTATGCAGAACGTCGTTTTGTGGACGCAAATGAAAACTTAAAAGCGTTATTGCCAATTTTAAAATCTGGCGATATCAAAGCCTTTGGAGAATTGGTAGAACATGAAGCATTGACATTACACGCCATGATGATGATGTCGAATCCTGCATTTATTTTGATGAAACCAAATACAGTTGCTGCTTTAGAAAAATTGTGGGAATTCCGCCGCGAAACAGGAAATCATTTGTATTTTACATTAGATGCTGGCGCAAATGTACATTTATTGTATCCTTCGCAAGATGCGGAAGCTATTGAAATTTTCATCGAAAATGAATTGAAACAATTCTGTCAAAACGGAAATTATATAAAAGATAAAGTGAGTTTTTAATCACTTCTAAAATAAAAGGTTGTCAATTATTTGATAACCTTTTATTTTTTTATTAATAGTTTCTCCATTAACCCAAAAATAATCAAACTCAAAAAAATACTCATTCCGATAACAACAATAATATTTCCTAAAGCAATTTCGACAGGAAAGAAAACAAATCGTATTGCGGAAATAATTGTTGTAAATAGAACTACTTTTAACCAAAAAATGTAATCAAGTTTAGTATTAGGAAGAATTTGTTTTGGCATTTTATAAATCCAAAAAGCTATAAAAATCGTACCTAAAAAAGTGCTAAAATGTTGTTGAAATTTATACCCTTTTACTTCGAAATTTTTGAAAGGAATTTGAACCCAAGTTTTCTGTAAAGCATGAAAATGTTTCGCAAAAAATCCCCATTCATGGGTAAAAGCATCCAAAAAAAGATGTGAATATGCACCTATTATAATTGAGAGAATTACAATTATCAAATGTTTTTTGAAATAATCAATCCAATCAAAAATTAGGAATTGAGCAAATCGTTCTTTTAAAAAATAAGGTAAACGATGAATTAAAACATCTCGGACAAATAAGTGAAAAACGAAACAATAAATAAGAGCAATTGGTAAATCAAAATACAAAACGCCTCAAAACAAATGACTATACGTCGCTACAATCTCCATTCGAGAGAAATATTCTAAATCTGGCGACATCGAACCAATGATTAATCCCGTCATCGAAAACCAATTCGATTTTAGCTTTTTTAGCGCAAGAACAATTGCTGGATGGCAAAAAGTTAGTGGCATTTAGGTTTTATTTTGATGCAAAGTAAATCAAAATATCCATTAATTACCAAAACGTTTGATGTTAACTTTTCGCTCCTTAATTTTCAAAATAAGCGGTTCATATTCTGTATTTTGTTCCTTTTCTACCGTTACTTTATTCAAATATGTTTTTGCATAAACATGTTCTGGTAAACTATTTTCTACAAGATGAAACGTATAATTTCCGACAGGTAAAAAAGCTGTATATTCACCTCTATCATTTGTTTTAACTGTAAAAACCTGTCCATTTTCGTGATTAAAAATCAATGTAAATCCGAATAAATTTGCCGAAACCTGATACTCCAAATTTGAAGATAATTCATACTCAACTTTTCCTCTCACAATACCAGTTTGTTGCATTGGAATAGAAATAGAAGTCGTTTTCGCATTGATATTAACCGCGAAATCTTGTGCAAACCATTTTTGTCCAGGAAGTTTGATTATATAATTACCATAAGGAACTTTTTTATACTTGATATTTCCTTCTAAATCTGTAATAAAATTCGTTTCATTTATCTTTACATTACGACTATCAGCCACTTTATCACCTTCATCAAAAATACCATTTGCATTGTAATCATAAAACACAAACAAATTCAATGTTCCGTCTTTTACATCTGTCACAGTGCGTTTCGCAGGCAAATTATATTGAACACCAACCTGCAAATAAGTTTGTTTGTTGTTAAAAGTTTTCGAATCATAATGACTAAAATTAGCTTGTGTACTCACAATAAAATTATCAATGGGTTGATAATCTAAAGAAGCTCCAAAAGTTAGAGTATTTCCAAAATTTTTGTCAATATTATAATAAGTAGAAACTGCTGTATTCAATTTTTTTTGAAAAAAGCTTTGACGAAAACTCGCCGAATTTGTAAAACGTTCTAATTGATGATTTAAATTATTCATCGAATAAACTTCTGCAATCATCATACTTCCTCTTTGATAAATTGAGTTTAACTGAAAGTTTTTAACACTCCACGTTAATTGTCCATAAACAATTGGATCAGCATTTCTCAATTCTTTTAGTTCAGAAAATCCTCCCAAAGCATTCAACACCAACTGATGCACACGAGAATTAGACAACCACGTAAATGTTCCGTTCAAATAAGCTGATTTAAAGTCCATCGGCATATACTTAAACGTCTCATAATTCAGAATATTTGATTTTTCTAAATTCAATTTAGGAGAAATCGAAACATTAAAATGACTTGCCAATTTGAATGATATACCCGTCTCAAAACGTAACGCTTTCGACTCATTCGCTTTTGTATAATTCATCAAATATGGATCGATAGATTTCGGATTGTTATTGGTAACCGTTAACGAAGACCACAACGAAAATTTAGAAAACGTTCGTTGAAAACGCTGATTAAGATACAATGCTCCACGTCGCGTCCCCGGATAATACCCCGAACTGTAATAATTGGAACTATAAAAATCAAATTTGCCTATTGTTCCAGAAACATTTGCAGAAATCGACATCGAGTTTTCGACATTGTTCGTCTCTTTAAATTTTGATAAACCATACCCAAATTTCACTGAATGATTCCACTTATTTGGTGTAACCCATTTGTAACCATTTGTCAAAATAAAGTTCGTTGTAGAATAAGTTCTATCAAACAAAGCTGTTGTTTCTAATTCGTTTTTATCTTTTATTAAAAATCGTCCATTCGCAAAAGTTGTGTTGCTATTCTTGAAAACATCGTTCGTCAAATCATCTAATAAATTATAATTTTTTTCGACCGTTCCGACTACAATTCGGTTATCATTCTTATCATAATTATTAAACAACATCACTCCTCGTCCGTTAACTGGAATATCAAAATCGTTGTTATTGATTGATCCGATTAAAATTCCTTTGTCTTTGCGTTGATATTTCACCCAAGAATCTGTCAAAACCATGTCTTGATTCTTATTCCAAGTTGTTCCATTAATATTATATGCAAATTCATTCAACCCAACCGAAAATTCTTGATGAGCCATTAAGTTATAATTCGCATTAGCAGAATTAATATCGCGAGCAGTTAATCGAACATAATTTGAAGAAAAATTGGTCCAATTCTGATTTAGCATTGTTGGATCTATATACACACGATTGGAACTTGCATTCTGTATCGTAAAAAACACATTTCCTGCAAAATCTTTGGTCGTTGTATAACCCGAAACATTTGCCTGAAAACTTTCAATTTTAATCATATCTCGGTCGACATATTTAGAAAATCGAACAATTTTTTCTTGAAAAGCTTCAACTATAAGTCGTTTGTTATTATAAGTATAACTTCCTCTGAAATCAGGAAGTACATTGGTTAACAAAATTTCTTCGGCTTGATTTCCCATATTCATTACTTTTAATTCATAATGAATAGAATCTCCTTCTTGACGGTAAAAAATATTACTCTGGACAGGAAAAATTTTGATGTTTCTCTTTTGCAAAACAACAACTGAAGTAACAGATTTTCCTATTTCTTTTTTACTTAAAAAATCAATAATATTGAATTCTAAATCTAATTTCCCAGCCATTTGCGATTTACTCACCGTAAATTGCATTGGAATAAAAGCCTTCTTGTTTGGATTGATTTTTATTTGAAGATTATCTTGCGAATACGATCTTATAGCCGAAGGAATTTTAAGTCCCAGACGAGCATTTATCGTATCATTGGTTGTATTTTCTAATTGAAGAATAACAGAAAAGTTGTTGCTATCTTCTAATTTAACTTCTTTTATTGTACTAAATTTCAATCCGTTATTTATTGTTTGAGCACGTAAGTTTTGTCCGCTAACAAGGAAAAGCAGAATAAAAAATACGCTTCGAAAATTATGGCTTGAAAAGAACATATTGTTTTACAGAGGTGTAATCGTGTACAACAAAGAAGTTGAATAATTCCCAGGTTTGCTATTCAAAATTTTATTATCCGACGGAGTTGTATAATAAATAATATTATACTTTTTTGAAGCTGTTTTAGAACTATTCGTCATCAATGATTGATTGTAATTCGAAAGTTTTATAACCTTAGAAAGATTATTTGTTTCGATGTCTTTTATCTGAACATTGATTGAATTTAATTCCAAATTCTGTGCATCACTCGATTGTAAATATTGATTAAGCGACGAAACTTGAATATCGTAAGCAGTATCAGAAGAAACTATTAAGCCGTTTTGATATTCTTTCTTCACACCATTTCTATAATCTTGTATTGTATTGAAAACCAATTCTGCATTTACAGCAGAACCATCGACCGCAATAGAAAACGCCGGAGCTGATTCGTAATTTCCGTTTGGACTAATTTGCATTTCAATCGGAAAAAGACTTTTACCAATCAGGGTTCCAAATTCATTCAATAAAGAAAACTCGAATTGAATAGGATAATTGTTCCATGATTTTAGAGCATTTAGATATGTTCCTGCATCAATCACAATATCATAATTCAGTACAATTGCACCATATTTTCCTGCTGGTGTTGCAATTGTTAAAGGTGAACTTCTGATAAAATATTTTGGTGAAAAACTCATCGCGATATTATTCTGAATAACTCCTATTTGATTTAGCGTAGGATAATTCTCTGAATAATATTGAGAAGTTGTATAATTATTAAATTTTAGCTTCAGTTTTTCGACAGGAAATTCTTTTTTCTCAGAATTTACAATAGGCGAAACAACACGCGCAACTAAAGACCAATTTTTATAATTTAAAGCACCAGACATGTGCATTTCTACAGCCACAACATTAGTCACCGTAACTCCACTACTTCCATTTACTTGCACCCAACCTTTATTATGGGCATTTAACGTAAACTGAGCAGACACTGCCATTGTCAACAATAATGTAATTGTTGAAATTATTTTCTGAAACAAATTACTATTTATCATTTGAGAACGTCAATTCAGCAATTTTCAATTGATCATCTTTCTCAAAACTTAAAGTTGAGGTAACAATATACGAGCCTTTTGGCAAATCCTTTGGCAATGGTATATATACAATTCTTTTATCATTGGGTAAACTATAGAAAACTGCATCTTGCAATTTTATTTGTTGACCATTTTCTTGGTTAATGATTTCATTTCTAATCGTTCCTTCGCTCCAAACATTTCCTTCATTCGAAATATTAAGCACCAAACGATTTTCAGTTTTATCGTAAACAAAATTTGTAAACTCTACATTTGTATCACGTGCAATATTTAATCGTTGATAAATTTTGATACCTGTACGAATCGAGAATATAATATTTTCTCCACTTTTATTTTGTCCAGCAATCGGATTTGTTTGCGTGATGTACATCATTGCTGTATGCACACTCTCTGTATTTATCTTTTCTGGAACTTGCATCAGAACTTCTATTTCTTTTGATTCTTTTGGCAAAAGTGTAAATGTATTACTTGGTAAAACTGTGATCCAGTTTGCATTACTTGTTGGTAAAGTATTAGGTTCAGAGACTACATTACCTCCAAACTCATCATACTTCCAATCATTAAAAGAAACAGACAACTCTAATGTATGTGCATCACTTACATTGGTTACCAAAATCTTTTTACGCTCAGACTCACCAGGATTTAACGCAAAATAAGTCCTTGGTGGACTTACAGAAATACCTGATTGTGCACTAATCTTAGTTGAAATGATTAATGCTAAAAAAGAAACGATTGTTAAAAAACGAAGAACTTTCATAAGCAAAAAAAGAAGTGATATTTTTCAATACCACTTCCTGTTTTTTATATTATTGTGCCTCAATTGTATAAGTTACAGTAGTAGTATAAACATTAGGATTCTCAACATTGTAATATTTATTTAGATAAACATTGTTTCCTTCTCCTTTATACGCAACGTTGAATTTTAAAGCTGTACCACCAACTGAGCTAGAAATTAAACTAGCATAAGAATTAGTTAATTTTTCAACTGCAGGAAACTTAGCATCTGTTAATTTATTATCACTTCCTAAACTTGCTTGTAAGTTAATTGTACTTACAGCAATTTTATCTTTAGATATATATTCTAAATTTTCTTTATCAGATTTTACTTTTACAGCAAAACCACCAGTACTATAAACTATTAAGTGGTCTGTCATGTTTGATGTAACACCATTAGAATAATCTTCTTTTGTTTGATATTCTAAGTTAACTGTATTATCAGTACCAATAAGAATAGTTTGAATTGGGTATAATTTTACGTTTAATGTAGCTGTTGCTGTTTTAGGTCCAATCAAATGCGATTGTGCAAATGCTAATCCTGAAGTTAATGTACAGAAAACTGTTAAAAAAAATGCTAATTTTTTCATCATTTTAAAATTTGTTAAAAATTTATTAAAAAATATTTGTTAAATAAACTGGTAGTTTATATATTTAAGATTGGTTATTCTCAAATGCGATGCAAATGTAGAAGTTGTTTTTTATTCTTAAAAGATTAAATCATACCAAAAGATGATGAAAAACGACATTTCTAACTATTTAATTCGGAGTGCTTTGTCTGAATTTAGTCGGAGAAATCCCAGTGTTTTTCTTGAAAAACGCAGTAAAATTGGTCTCTTGAAGGAAATTGAGTTCCAGCGCAATGTCTTTTATTGACATTTTTGAGTTGACTAATAAAATCTTTGCATTTTTCATCAATTCTTCAACAATCATTTCTTTTGCTGTTTTTCCAAAAACGATTTGAGTTGCTTTATCTAACCTTCTTTTTGTAATAAAAAGTTTATCACTGTAAAAAGATACTTGTTTATTTTCCTTGACATTTTCTTGCAAAAGTTTTTTGAATTTTGTCGCAAGTTCTACATCAAAATCATCTTGTATAAATTGGCTTTGCATATCAAATGTTTCCATTTGACCATTGATAATAATACGTTCCAAGAGATTATGAGCAAGCTTCATATCTAATTCATTTTCGAATGCAGTAAAGAAATATTGCAAATAATTAGCCTCAAAAATTGGAGCAGAACAAATTGTATTCTCAACAATATTTATAATATCTCGCGAAAAAAGTGTAGAATTTTCTAACTTCAAGTTCTCTTCGATTGATTTCGAATAAAATTCTTGTTTAAAAACAATATAATAAGCATCAGTACGAGTAGTTTGTTTCACAAATTCTTGAGAGATATTGGGAGCTATAAAAAGAAAATGATTTTTGGGAATCGAATATTCTTTTCCATTTATTTTATGAACAAATTTTTTAGAACCAGACCAGATTATTCCAAAATACTCATCAACAGATAACTCTTTTCTCAATTTTTCTGTATGTAGGATATCATTCAATTCAAATGCAGTTATACCTACATCAAAAACCAAATTATTATAAACTTTACGATTATTCCACAACATACGTCTATACTATTTTATCAGTGTTATCAATGCAAAATTACGACCATTTTTAACCAAATTACTTGATATAAATCAAGTTATAATTTTAGTGCTCCAAAAATAATAAAATACAATATGCTATTTAAGTATTTTAAAAAATTAACTAAAAAAGAAAGCTTATTTTTAATGAATAAAAAAAAGTCTCAATAAATATTGAGACTTTTAAATGTATTATAATGTAGAAATTTTCTAATAACCTTTTGCTCCTTGCTCTCCTTTTAAAATCGCCAATGCAGACGATGTTCCAATTCTTTTCACGCCTAAAGCGATCATTTTTTCAGCTTCTTCTGTTGTGCGAACTCCGCCAGAAGCTTTCACTGGAAGCGAACCTGAATTTTCAAGCATCAATTTAATAACATGCTCATTTGCTCCATTTGGTTCTCCATTTTCAGTTTTATAAAAACCTGTAGAAGATTTTACAAAAACTTTTGATGCTTTTTCTTCACCTGCTTTTTCTAAAACAGTATCACGAATTAATTGTGTTATAGCAACAATCTGTTCATCTGTTAAAGCAGCAGTTTCGATAATCCATTTTACAACTTTACCTTCACGCAATGCGACTAATGTTGCAGCTTCTACTTCTTCTTTTACTTTATCGCTATCATCTTTTTTGAACGCTTCGTAGTTTACTACAAAATCTAATTCATCGGCTCCATCAGCAATTGCTTTTTGCGCTTCTCTCAACTTTTCATTCAAATCGTAAGTCCCTTCAGGAAAACCAATTACAGTTCCCAAAACAACATTCGATTTTTTCTCATCCAATAATTCACGAACTGATCTTACATAATCAGGACGAATCATTACTGCATAGATATCATTATCAATAGCTTCTTGTGCTAACTTATGCACCATCTCTAATGTATCAGAATTCGAAATACCTGCTTGTTCAGGTGTTTTAAGATACGTCGAGTCTAAATATTGATTAATATTCATCTTTGTATATTAAAGTTTTATTTGTCTATCTATTGGTTGCTCCAACGAAATTATAGTTTCTGTACGTGTAACGCCATCAATTTGCTGAATTTTTTTGTTCAACACATTCATTAAATGTAGATTATCACGACTCAAAATTTTAAGGAAAATCCCGTAATTTCCCGTTGTAAAATGAGCTTCCACTACTTCTGGAATCTCTTCCAAAGCTTTCACAACTAATTTATAAGAAGAAGGTTTGTCCATAAAAACACCAACAAATGACATCGTTGAATAACCTAAAATTGCTGGATTTACAATTACTTTAGTTGAATCAATCACACCAGAAGCTTCTAACTTCTTGATGCGTTGATGAACAGCCGTATTTGAGATACCCAACTCCTTTGCCAATTGAGAAACAGGTATGTT
Organism: Empedobacter sp. UBA5528; assembly: GCF_002426075.1. Lineage (NCBI taxonomy): Bacteria > Pseudomonadati > Bacteroidota > Flavobacteriia > Flavobacteriales > Weeksellaceae > Empedobacter > Empedobacter sp. UBA5528. The sequence goes on from NZ_DINY01000030.1 coordinate 11,599, forward strand.
TGCATTATCCATAAACGCATTCAGAATCAATTTATCGATTCCATCAATCTCTACCTGACCATTTTCGTGGATTCTCACCTATTCTTAAAATTATACCGCTACAAATTTAATATTTTAAAATGGTATAAACGGGAAAATGGTCGCTATATCCACCGAAATATTTTCCGCCAACAAAAGTTCTGAATGGCAAACCAGTTGATTTTCCGCCTGTATTCTTCAAAAAATCAGCATCAAAAATATCTGTTTTTATATATTCTAAATTTGATTGAGAAGCAAAAAATCCTTTCGAAAAAAGCTGTTGATCAAACAACATCCATTGTTTTCTAAAAATCATCGAACCCCTTTTATACGATTGTAGACTGACCATTGGATTGAATAATTCGTTTCTGTTTATCTCTTCTTGTTTAGAACGCGTATCCAATTCATCAATTAAGTCAGAATTTGTTGGAGAATCATTAAAATCTCCCATCACAACAATTTTTTCCGAATAATTTTCGGTTAACAAATCGTTAATTCTTTTTCGAATCGTTTTAAAAATATGTTGACGTTTTAATTGATTGATCTCTTTATCAATTTTAGAAGGTAAATGAACAATAAAAAGATGAATAACTTCACCAACTAAATTTCCTTTCACATATAAAATATCTCGTGTATAATATTTTGTATCATACTGATCTTTAAAGACAAATCTAATTGGTTCGCTTTCTAAAACTTCAAAAAATTGTTGACGATAAATTAATCCAACATTTATTTTTCTTTCGTCTAATGATTCATATAAAAGTGTTTTATAATCGCCATCTTTCAAAAAATCATTTTGAATCAAATCTTCTAAAACTTCTTCAGTTTCAACCTCAGCCAAACCAACCAAATATGGCAATTCATTTATTTCTAATTTGCCAATTTTAGAGATGCAAAATGCAATCTTATTCACCTTTGTATCATAACGATTATCTTTCCATTTGATAAAATTACTGGGCAAAAAAGATTCGTCTGAAGATTTAGAATAAAAATTTTCGACATTATAAAATGCGATTGTCACTAGATTTTGTTTCAAAAGAATTGTTTTTATGCAAAATTAAGAAAGAAACTAAGTGTATAAAAATTGGTTTCTTAAAAAGAATTAAATAGACAGCTCTTTCAAAAGTGAAATTATACATGAAGTTGAAAAAAAAAACAGTAAAAAATTATCAACTTGAACAATTTTGTTTCAATAAATTATCAACTTGACGACCTATCAAAAATCATGTTAAAAATTATACTAAAATTAGTGTAAATGATTGATTTATGGTCAACTTAATCTGCTAAATATTGTATATTTGCAAAGTTTGCAGTTTCTGCATTCAAAATTGAAAAAATGTATTTTTAATTGACTATTATTAAAATAGTCTCAAAAAAATTTAAAACATAATGTCAAAAATTCATTACACACTTACGGATGAAGCTCCGATGTTGGCAACTCACTCATTTTTGCCAATCGTACAAGGATTCACGAAAACAGCTGATATTACAATCGAAGTTCCAGATATTTCTTTAGCTGGACGTATTTTAGCTAATTTCCCTGAATTCTTAAAAGAAGAACAAAGAATTCCTGATGCTTTAGCAGAATTAGGAGCTTTGGCGACTACTCCGGAAGCAAATATCATTAAGTTACCTAATATTTCGGCTTCTGTTCCTCAGTTAGACGAAGCGATTGCAGAATTGCAGGCGAAAGGTTTTGCTGTACCAAATTATCCAGCTGAACCAAAAAATGAAGATGAAAAAGCAATCAAAGCTAGATACGGAAAAGTTTTAGGTTCTGCTGTAAATCCAGTTTTACGTGAAGGAAACTCTGACCGTCGTGCACCGAAAGCTGTTAAAAACTATGCAAAAGCTAATCCTCACAAAATGGGAGCTTGGGCTACAGACAGCAAAACAGAAGTTGCTTACATGAAATCCGGTGATTTCTATGGTACTGAAAATTCAACTACATTAGAAAACGCAACTGAATATACAATCAAATTTTACGGAGAAGATGGTTCTGTTCAAGAATTAAAATCAGCAGCACCTTTAAAAGCTGGAGAAGTAATTGATTCTTCTGTAATGAACTTAAACTCTTTAAGATCATTTGTTCAAGAAGCTATTCAAGAAGCAAAAGACAAAAACGTATTATTGTCTGCTCACTTAAAAGCAACAATGATGAAAGTTTCTGATCCAGTTATTTTTGGAGCTATCGTAGAAACTTTCTTTAAAGATGTTTTCGTAAAATATGCTGATACTTTCAAAGCATTAGATATTAATCCAAACAATGGTTTAGCAGATTTATTCGAAAAAATAAAAGGTCAACCTCAAGAAGCAGAAGTTAAAGCTGCAATTGAAGCTGATTTAGCAAACGGACCACGTGTAGCAATGGTTAATTCTGATAAAGGAATTACGAACTTCCACGTTCCTTCTGATATTATTGTTGATGCATCTATGGCTGCATTAGTAAGAAACGGAGGTAAAATGTGGAACAAAGATGGTGCTGAAGAAGATACTGTAGCGATCATCCCAGACCGTTCTTACGCTGGTTTCTACGAAGCTGTTGTAGACGATATGAAAGCAAATGGAGCATTAGATCCTACAACAATGGGCTCTGTTCCTAATGTTGGATTAATGGCTCAAAAAGCGGAAGAATATGGTTCTCACGACAAAACTTTCCAAGCTCCTGCAAACGGAACAATCAAAGTTGAAGACGCAAACGGAAACACTTTATTAGAGCAAAAAGTTGAAACTTCTGATATTTTCAGAATGTCTCAAACTAAAGATGCTCCTATTCAAGACTGGGTTAAATTAGCAGTTAACAGATCTCGTTTATCTGATACTCCTGCAATTTTCTGGTTAGATAAAGGAAGAGCTCACGATCAACAAATCATTAAAAAAGTTGAAAAATACTTAGCTGATCACGATACAACAGGTTTAGATATTCGTATCATGGATGTTAAAGATGCGATGAAAGAAACTTTAAGCCGTGCAAGAGAAGGAAAAGATACTATTTCTGTTTCTGGTAACGTTTTACGTGACTACTTAACAGATTTATTCCCAATTTTAGAATTAGGAACTTCTGCTAAAATGTTATCTATCGTTCCATTAATGAACGGAGGTGGATTATTCGAAACTGGTGCGGGAGGATCTGCTCCAAAACACATCGAACAATTCGTAGAAGAAGGTTACTTACGTTGGGATTCTTTAGGTGAATTCTTAGCATTACAAGCTTCTTTAGAGCACGTTTCTCAAACACAAGGAAATGCAAAAGCTCAAACTTTAGCTGATGCTTTAGATGAAGCAAATGCTAAATTTTTAGCAACTGACAAATCTCCAGGTCGTAAATTAGGAACTATCGATAACCGTGGTTCTCACTTTTACTTAGCAATGTACTGGGCAGAAGCATTAGCAAATCAAACAAAAGATGCTGATTTAGCTGCTAAATTTGCTCCTGTTGCAAAAGCTATGGAAGAAAACGAAACAAAAATTAACGAAGAGTTAATTGGTGCACAAGGTAAACCTCAAGATATTGGTGGTTACTACAAAGCAGATTTTGCTAAAACAACTGCTGCAATGCGTCCATCTGCAACATTAAATGCAATTGTTGACGGAATTTAATCCAACAACATTTCTTTATAAATCAAAACCTCGAGAAATTCTCGAGGTTTTTTTGTTAAAGTCTTTTAATTAAATTCATTAACAAAAATTAACATTATTCGAGAAGAAAAATCGTCATTCAATCAAAAGTTATGATAAATTTTAATAAAAAGTATGAATGAAAATCATCTAAATAATGATAATTTTAAGAATTCAAATTCATTCTATTAGATTAATCATTCTCGCATGAAATATATTTATTTACTCGCATTATACTTTTGCTCGATTACAACTTTTGCGCAATCAAAATTGGAAACGGCTATAAAAAGTCTGGATACAAATTACGCTCAAGAAAAAGTTTATTTATTATTTGATAAGAAAGATTATATTGCTGGAGATAATATTTGGTTCAAAGCTTATACATTAAATGGCTACAAACCTAGCTTAATTTCTACAAATCTTATTGTAGAATTATACGATAAAGACAAAAAATTAATCGACCGAAAATTGGTTCCGATTTTAAACGGTGAAAGTGACGGAACGCTAAATACCAAAAACGAAAACGAGGAAGGAATTTACTTTGTAAGAGCCTACACAACGTACATGACTTTCTTCTCAGAAGAATTTCAACATATCAATCAAATTAAAATTTATAATCCAAATTCTAAGTTAAAACTTGTTCCAAATCCAAATTTAAAATGGAATGCAAAAGCTTTTGCTGAAGGTGGAAATTTCATTCAAAATCAGACAACTAAATTTGCTGTAAGACTAAAATCAGACGGAGATTTACCAAAAAAATGGAATGGTTTTGTATTCGAGAAAAATAATCCTGCCAATAAAATTACAACATTTGATAATTTAGATGAGAACGTTGCGACTTTTGCGTTGAGAGCAGAAAAAGGTAAATCTTATCAAGTGCAATTGAATGACGAAAAAGGAAATCAACAAATTATTGATTTACCCGAAGCTAAAAAAGATGGAATTCTGTTGAAAGTTGTTCGAAATAGCAAAGATATTGTGATTCAATTGAAAAGTATCAACCAAGAAAACCCTTTATTGAATCATAAAATTATTGGAACAATTAATAATGAACTTGTGATGAGTTCTCAAATTGTAAAAAGTGTGGAATCGGTTTCAACTTATGTTCCAAAAGAGGTTTTAGACAATGACAAAGGTATTTTGAACATTGCCATTTTTGATGCAAATGATATTCAGGTTGCTCATCGTTTGATATTTATCAATCCAAAAGAATCGTACAAAAAACCTGAAATTTCTTTCGAAACAACGGCTAATCCACGAGAATTAAACACAATTAAGGTAAAATATCCTGAAGAAATTAATTTTTCGGCTGTTATCAAAGATCAAAAAAATAATGATGAAGACAATTTAATTTCTGCAATGTTATTGACGCGAGATTTTAGTTCGAAAATTAATCATCCTACACAATATTTTAAAAATAATGAATTCTCAGAAAATCTGGATGCGCTTTTAATAACAGAAAAATGGAAAAGATTTAATTGGGAAGATTTAGTGGTTGGAAATATCGTAAAACCTACTATTGACAACGATCGTAGATATCTTTCCTACAAAGTGAAAGCATATAATAACGGGAGAGAATTGAGCAATGCTTCGTTGAGTATTATTTATAAAATGCAGAATAATGGAAAAGAATTTGCAACGCTTGATACTGATTATGAAGGAAACTTCGAGATGAATAATTTGTTTTATTATGGGCTAATGGCGATGAATTATTTCTTGAATTCGGAAAATGGAAAATCTGCCAACAACGGAACTTTAACTTTATCTGTTGTGCCAAATTATAAAAGTACAAGTTATAAATCCAAATTGCCTGCAACGCCTTATTTATTAGAAGAAATTACGAATAAAGAAGAAGTCGAGAAGCAGAATACGTATAAACAGAACATCAAAATCATCAATGATAAAAGTATTCGTCTGAAAGAAGTTGTTGTAAAAGCGGATAAAAAATCGAAAACTGAGAAGCTGAACAATGAATTAAGTAGCGGAATGTTTAATAATATAAACGAAACGGTGATAGATTTTGTAAACGAATCTCAGCCAATAGAAGGTTATACAAATATTATGGACTTTTTAGCGGGACGAGTTGCAGGATTAACGGTTTCTAATGGAGTTCCTAAAATTAGAAATTCTGAGGCTGCAATTTATTGGAACGAAATGAAAATGACTGCGGATAATATAACCAGCATTAATCCTAGAGATATTGCAATGGTAAAAATTTTCAAAGGTGCTGGTTTACTTGGAAATGCAATTGCGATTTACTCGAAACGAGGAAGTGATGCGCCAGTTGATAACACGCCGATGTTACCAAATAATTTAATTCAGATTGGTGGCTACAATCAATCTCTGCCATATTTTAACAATGATGATTACGAATCGCTTTACAACGATGTTCCGAATGACATAAGAAGTACTTTATTTTGGAATCCTAATTTGTATACAGCTCCAGGAGAAGACACAGAAATAGAATATTTCAACAACGATAAACCAAAAGATTATCAATTAACTATAATTGGTTTCGATGAAAAAGGAAATCCTGTTTATTATGAAGGAAAAATAAATTAAATCAAAAACCTCAAGAGATTCTCGAGGTTTTTGGTTTTAATCAAATTCGTCGATAATATAGTAGGGTTTGTCGATTTTAAAGTTCAAAAAGAATCGATTTGGAGAATATTTGTTTAAAATTAATTCAACATGAAAACATTTATTCAACTTATCATTTTATTTAGCGCTAGTTTTCTATTTGCTCAAAACTATACACTAACAGGCGAAGTTATGGAGCAAAATAAAGCGCTTCCTTATGTTGACATTACCTTATCTAATCAAGACACAATTATCAATTTAACAACAGATGAACTTGGAAAATTCGCTATTGAAGCAAAGAAAAATACGTACAAATTTGAAATCAACTATTTTGAAGAAATTGTTTTTCAGAAAGATATTCAATTGAATAATTCTATCGATTTAGGAAAGATTGAAATTAAAACATCTACAAACTTGAAAGAAGTTGTCGTTGGAGCAGAAAAGAAAATCATGGAACGAAAAATCGATCGGTTTGTTTTCAATGTAGAAAATTCTACTTCAGCGGCTGGCGGAACTGCAATGGATGTTTTGCGCGTCACTCCTGGTTTGAATGTAACAAATGATAATATTGCGGTTTCTGGAAAAAATTCTGTAATGGTTTTGATTGATGACAAACCAACTTATATGTCACAAACGGATTTGATTAATTATTTGGAAAGTATTAGCGCTTCTGATATTTCAAAAATTGAAGTCATTACGACTCCGCCTGCAAAATATGAAGCAGAAGGAAATAGTGGAATTATAAATATTGTAACAAAAAAAATAAAAAATAATAGCTGGAATTCCACTATTGGAGCATCATATACGCGAAGTAAAAGAAACACAGAGCGCTACAATGCAGCTTACAATTTACAAAAAGATAAATGGACAGTTCAGACTTCGTTGAATGCTGGAGATAGAAGATTTCTGAGAACATGGAACAACGAATTATTTTTCTCTGATGCGCGCAGACACAACATTTCTTACACAGATTATATCAACAAATATCTAGGAGGACGATTCTCTGTTGATTATAAATTAACCGATAAATGGACAATTGGTTCTAAATTTTCATTCAACAATTCGAAATATAATTCAGAAAATCCACAAGAAATGTTTTTCAAGAATTTAACGAACGAAGTTTATCAAACAAATAAAGGAAATTCATTCGAAAATGGTAAGACGAATCAATCTTTGGTCAATCTTTATTCTGAATTTGCACTTGATTCATTAGGTAAAAAGATTTCATTTGATGCCGATTACGCCAATTATTCATCTCCTATGAATAGAACTTATGCAACCAATTCTTACAAAAATAATCAGTTAATAGAAGATTCTTTTTTTGGTGGAAAAAGTAATTTAAACAATCGTATTGAGAATTTTTCATCTAAAATTGATGTAGAACTTCCTTTAACAAATTTCAATTGGAGTTTTGGGGCTAAATTTTCGCAATCAAAATCAAATAATTTGGTTGAAGCATATAAAGCAGACGAAAATTACAACTATACATTTGATGAAAATTTGTCGAATCTTTTCAAATACAAAGAAAATAACGAAGCAATTTATTTGAACGGAAGTAAAAAGTTTGGAGAAAAATGGCAGATGCAAGCTGGTTTGAGATTAGAAGCAACACAAACAGAAGGTTTTTCGAGAGAAAATAATCAAACGAATAAAACAGATTATATCAAACTGTTTCCGTCATTTTATTTGTTGCATACTTTTGATAAAAGTAAAAGTTTAGGAATTAATTATTCGCGTCGTATCAATCGTCCAAATTACGAAAGTTTAAATCCTTTTCGAATGATACAAAACGAATATGTTTACAACGAAGGAAATCCTTTTTTGAAACCAGCTTTTACACACAATTTAGAACTTACTTTTACTTACAAAAAATTTGATACTCGACTTTATTATTCAAGTTTGAGAGATGGTGTCAATCAAGCTTCAATCATTGATGAGAACACAAAACATAATACTTTTGTTTGGATGAATTTTGTAGATTCGGATAGCTTTGGTTTGAGCCAAAATATGACGATAAATCCTACAAAATGGTGGTCAAGCGTTACTACTTTTGAAGTTTCTTATTCGAGCGCAAATGTTGCAATTTCTTCTAAGCGATTCAAAGGTTGGTCGAGTTCATTATTTTCGACAAATGATTTTACGCTTAATCAACAAAAAACGATGTTTATTAACTTGATTTATTTTCAAAATTTTGGAGAAACTTTCCAAAATTATAAACTAAAACCTTATGCTCGTTTCAATCTTTCGTTCAAATATTTGATGTTAGATAAAAAATTAGAATTGAGTTTGAATGCAACAGATATTTTCAAAGCGCAAGAATATTTATCACAAAATAACAATGGAATCGTACAAACTTTTGCGAATGTATGGGATACTCAAAGCATAAGAATTGGATTGAATTATAAATTCGGAAGTAATAAATTATCAGTAAAAAATCGCGAAACTGGAAATCAAGATGAAGTAAATAGAATGTAAAAATAATAATAAAAGACGATTTTATAAAATCGTCTTTTATTATTTAAAACCTCGCTTGTACTTGCACACTTCCCGTATGTATTGGTTTATTTTCTTCAGTTTTTCGTCCATCATACGAAATATTCAATTGCAAAAAACTTGTGATTTGTCGTTGGATTTGCAACTGCCAAACAAAATTATTTCCAGCACGTAAACCTTCCATCATTTGATTTCCAACAACAGATTCTTGGTTTCCGATAAATTTATTGTTGATAAAACTAAAACTTCCCAACAAACTCATTTTATCCGAACCGTTCCATTGAATTTCTGTTCCCAAATCCGACTGATTTAATTGCTCTTCACCCGAAACATTCTTCTTATTTTGATAATTATAAAACAACGACGCAACAAGATTTTTTTCTGTTTGATAAGTCATTTTTGGGGATAAACGAAGATTATTTAACTTATATCGTCTACTCAAAAATAATTCAGAATCGCTGTTAATCACCATATATTCAGTATCTAAACTTGCGATTAAATTTTGCAAAATCTTATAACGCGCTTGCAACAAATAACTGTCTGAATCACGGTATTCAGAACCTGTGTAAACATATGTTTGAGATTCTTGTTGATTGTAAATAAAATTTGACGACCATTTATATTGTGTTCCTTGATTAAAGAAAATCGACGAACGAATACTTCTTGTTTTACCCAAAATTTGAGCCGAATTGGTAAAAGGATTCCATTCTAATGTCGTTCCTTCTTTGCGCAACGAGTTACTTGCCGAGATATTTTGCTGAAACATCCAACGATTCCAGAATTCATTTTCGGTATCAAAAACTTGTTTTGGACGAAAACGCAACGTAAAATTGAATTGATTTTTATTCGTTTTCAAATACTCGATTGTATTCGTATACACGCGAATATAATTTGCTTGGTCGATAAATTCTGCCACTTCAAACTCATCAATTTGCTCAATTCCATCGCCGTTATAATCCGTCCATTTGTAAATTCCCATTCCATCCGAAACTTTTACATACTGAAATTCACGCTGAGGTTCCACACCGCTAGCCACTTCATAATCTACATTTAATTGTAAACCTTGATTGAAAAAAGCTTTGTACCATTTTACGCTTCCTGTCATAAAATCTTCGTTCGGCGCATCTAAAAATTTATAATTAACTCGTCGATAATGAAAATTTAAACTTAATTGATGATTTTGTTTTTGAATTAAAGTTGAATTAAAAATAGCTCCTTTACTTTGTTGAATATTTTGCCAAGTCTCAAAACGAACCGAATCATCTTGACGTTGATAAACCGTCAAATCGATTTTATGACCAAGCGAATCTGCAAAACCTCCTTTCAACTGAAATTCATTCCATTTAAAACTTAAATCTGATTTTTGATTTTTTGTCAAATCATCCATGTCATTATTCTCGCCCCAAACTCTCGCTCCAACCCAAAATTTATTTCCAATTTTTCGTTTTCCATCTACCATATAACGCGCAAAATTGGTATTTTGAAGCGTTGCTTTTGTTGATAAAATATTTGCTTGCGCAACGATTTCGTCTTTTTCAGTTTTATAATTTGCATCAAGTTGATTTCTCAAACCTTTGTACAAACCAGTATTTTCAAGATAATCGAATTTATATTGTGCATTAAATTTTTCTTTCCAAGATGAATTGATTTTTGCTGTGATAAAATTCTGATTTACGCCACTTAATTCTTGTTCCAAATTAAAATCTCGTGCAAATTCAACAGCTCGTAAACGCTCTGCACTTTTATAATTTTTATTAATAAAATTCCATTCCGCATAAGGTGTAATTTTCCAATTTTTGAAAGAAAATGTTTTTTCACCATAAACACGAGTTGCTAAACCAGAATTGTTTTGATCATCAATCGATGAAAATAAATTTTGATCATAATTACTCAAACCTAAATTAAAACCAACATTTCCATTATTTCTCAATTGATATTGTCCATTCAACGTATAAATCTGCAACTTTTTAGGCGAAATTAATTGCTTTATTGGTTCATAATCACCTTGTAAAACTCCAGCAATTGCTTCGTTATATTGAAAGACTTTCCCATTTTGATTCGCATTTATTTGTCGATAATTTCCTTGATTAGCGCCAACATACGTGAAAGCCACTTGATACAATTCATCGTTTGGATCCGTCGAATATTCAAAAATATCTAATCCATTTTGATTTACTTTTCGATACAAGATTTTATTCGAATCATACGTCGTTTTCTCTGCAGAAATGGTGTACATTTTATCTGGATCATTCCCTGCATTTGCCAAAATTTGCTTTTCAGCATCTGTCAAATCATTTCCAAGTGAATTATTCTTCGAATCTCCTTGAGAAAAGAAAAAACCTGACAATTTCAATCGTTCCGATTCGTATTCAGCTCCACCATAAAGTAAAACTTGTGAATAATTTCGAGAATTGTACAAATACTCCACATTAATACGCGTATTTGCGGTAATCAATCGGTTTGAAGTGAAAGAAATTTCTCCTGTATTGTAATTAATTACATAATCATTTTGCTCGCCACGCTCCAACAAAACACCATCAATATATACTTTTTCACTTCCCGAAATAATAATCACATACAATTCATTATTCTTTCCAGAAAGCCTGTAAGGACCTTGATTTCCGTCTTGTCCAACAAAATTAACACGCATAAATTCACCTCGTGTAATGCTTCCAGAAGCAAAAATATTGGTCGACGATTTTTCGCTTTTTAACTGAGTTGACAATTGTAAACCTGTTACTTTTTGATTAAATGGATTGAAAAAATCTCGTTCTTGATTGGTATTAATATCAATATGTCCAGCTCTAATTTTCGAATTTTTACTGGCTAATTCGATGTAAACTTTATCAAATTCTTGCAAATTTTGCGTGTATCCATCCGATTCTATTGGCACATTATTATCCGCAATCGCCGCATTTACTGTAATATCATCCGATAATTTTCCAGACAATTCCAAATCCAACGAAGATTGCACAGACGCACTTTGATTATTCCCGAAACGAATACCGCGAATCATTGATCCTTTGCTATTCAAACCATCAAAAACATCTTTGTTCGCTTGTTTTGAATTCGATTTTATTTGATGAAAAATATCAACTGGTTTTGCATCATTAACAATGATATTCGGATTTTTGGCATAAAAAACAGATTCGGCTAATTTTGGATTAACAAAATACTGAATTTTCACCATTTGTTTGGCGATTGAAGAATTGAAATAAACTTCGTTTCGTTCGAAATTTATAGTATAAAATTCTTTTGAAATTGGATTTCCTGTTGAATCTAAAATTTGAAATTTTTCGGATAAAATTCCTTTATTTTGCAGCTTTATCGTATCAGAAAGTTGAACAGAATCTTGTCTAAAATTAGGATTTTTCCACCCAAAATGTTGAGCGAAAACAAAACTGTTCACTAACCAAAAACATAGAAAAAATAGAATCCGAAACTGCAAAAGATTTTATTAGAATAACGGAAATTTAAGCTAAAAATTTTATTCGAAATTTAATCACTTTTTTTGAATCAAATAATAGTTTCTTTTGATACGATCGTTATAATTTTTTTGATTTTTTGAAGAATGATTCAAATCAACCACACCAATTTTTTTGATTGAATAATTATTGAAATGATCTGCAAAAAAAGTAGAATCTGACGGACTTGCTAACATTCCAAATTTCTCTTCTTTCGGAAAGATAGTTTTCTTTCCATCGTTAATTGCAGGAATTGAAGTCCCATAATCCAATACTATTTCAGGAACAAAACTTTGCCATTCGTATGTTTTAATTTGATTATGTTGTTCTAATTTTTTTAGATTTTTGGCAGAAGAATATAACTCTTCGGAAAAAGTTAATTTGGAAAGTGGAAATCCAAACGCAACAACTGAGCACATCAATAAAATAGTTAAGTAAAATATCTGTTCGAATGATTTTACCTTTAATCCTTTAAAAATTGAGATTCCTAAAATTAATCCAACAATAGCAAAAGGAATCGACCAAACTAAAAATTCTGACAAACGATCTTTTGTGTAAATAAAAACACCAACTGAAATTACGATTCCTATTATTCCGTATAAACCAAACGCAAAATTGGTAAAATATCGTTCAGTTATATTTGATAAATTTTTGAATTCTAATCGTAAATATTCGATATAAAAGCCAATATTCATCCCTAATGGAATTAAAACTGGCAATAAATATCTTGATTTTTTTTCTGGAATTACAGACAATAAAACCACCGATAAAATTGTCCATAACCAAGCAAATTGATAAGCTTTTTTGTTGGCAACTTTATTTTTGAGATAAGGATAAATTAAACTTACCAAAGCTGGAATTGTCCATAAACCCGATTGTGTAAAGAAACTCCAATAGTAATAAAATGGACGAGTATTGTAGCTGTGCCAATTGTTTACCTCCTTTTGAGAAGCGGCTAAAAAATGTTCTGCATCAAAGTATTTAACATACATCATCCATGCAAATCCTACGACGCAACCTAATATTATCGTTAAAATTGTGATTCCTAAATTTCTTCCTAATTTGTATCTATAAACAATAAAATAAGCAATTAAAAACGGTAAAAATAACGCATACAAGGAAACTGGACCTTTGCTCATTATCGAACATCCTAACAAGAAAAATGCAACAATAAAGTTGAAAAAATTAAATTTTGATGATTGAAATTCTTTTACCAAAAACAATATCGCTCCCATCACAAAACTATGTGTGTACATGTCCCAATTGTTGTCTCTTCCAGAGAAAAACACGTAAAATGAAGTAATTAAAACCAATGAAGAATTAACAACTTGTTGTTTTGTTAAATCGAAATGCGTTAATGTTTTATAGAACCAAACGACTAATAAAATGGTAATTAGAACAACTGGAATGCGTAGCCAAAAAAAGTTTTCGAAACCAAAAACACTTCCAAAAACAGCTGTAATCCAAGTTGGTAAAGGTGGCTTTTCATAACGAGGCAAACCGTTAAGCGTGGTAAAAATCCAATTTCCATCGTGTACCATTTCTCGCGCCGAAATAATGTTTCGAGCTTCCATAATGTTGGTTTGTAAAGCGCCAAGATTGACAAACAACATCAAAATTGTTACGATGATTAAAAATAAAACTGAATTTTGCTTAATCCACTGAACCATTTTTTTCTTTTCGTTTGATTAATATATTTCGAGCATAAACGATAAATCCCATAAAATGACCAACAAATAAAACGGGATCTTTTCGAATAATCGCGTAAATTAAAATCAACAATGATCCTGTTAAACTAATTGCCCAAAATCCCATTGGTAATTGCGATTCGTGTTTTCGTTCGGAATAAATCCATTGATAGACGAAACGAAATGTAAAAAGTACCTGAGATACGACTCCTAAAAATAAAAGCCACATCGGAATTTTTTCGTTTTTGAATAATAAATCTACATCAAAAATTCCGTTATTGAAGCCATAAAAAACAATTAATACAGGAAAAATATACAGAAAAATACGTACTATTTTTGGAAATTCTTTCCAATGATTTTGAAGTTGAATATTTCTGATATAGATATAATACGTCAATGTTTGTCCCAACATAATTGAAAAATCATGACGCAAATAACCATATAAAAATAGCAAAACAGAGGCAAACAAGCTAACTTCCCAAAATAATTTTGGTGTAAGAACTTTTTTATTCTTTTCGGAAACAATCCATTGTAAAATAAGACGACTCGAAAAAAGTGCTTGTGCAAGAAATCCAATACTGATGATAACCCAATTTGGCATTATGCTCTTTCTTGAATTTTATAATTGATGTATTTTTTCTTCATCCAAACAAATGCAAAACAATCCATTAACGGTCCTAATAAACGATTCCATAAATTGAATTTTGATTCGCCTGCTATACGTGGAAAATGTTTGACAGGAACTTGAGTTACTGTTCCGTTTTGTAATAAAATCATAGCTGGTAAAAATCGGTGCAATCCTTTGAACATCGGAATTTTTTTCGCTTTTTCAGCATCTATAACTTTTAATGGGCAACCTGTATCATCCATTCCGTCATTGGTAAATGCTCTACGAATAGAATTGGCAATTTTAGATGACATATTTTTCACGAAAGAATCTTTGCGATCTGCACGAACACCAGTCACCAAATCAAATTGATCTGCTAACTCTAATAATTTATTGAAATCTTCTGGATCTGTCTGTAAATCTGCATCAATATAACCAACCCATTTAGATTTCACTGTATCAAAACCAGCTTTTATAGCAGCAGATAAGCCATAATTTTTGTCAAAAGAAATATAATGAAAAGCTTGATTTCTACTACAAATCTCTTTCATAAGAGCCAAACTTTTGTCTTTAGAACCATCATTAATCAATAAAATTTCAGTCTGTTTTATTGACTTTGACAGATATTGATTCATTGTTTCTTCCAATCTTATCAAGTTATCTTCCTCATTATAAATTGGGATAACAATTGTAAACTCTGTTGACATTTTTATATTATTTCAAAGGACAAAGCTATGAAATTATCAAACGAAATTAAAATATTTTTATAGAAATTAATTTACTCTATATCAAATCAATATAAATTTTATTCAATGATAAAAAACAGCTTTTTAAACCAATAATTTATCCATTTCTTGAATAAGAATCCTCTTATCTTCATTATTAATCAAGACTACAGCATTTCCTACTCCATAAGGTTTATAACGCTCTAAGAAGCTTTGATCTTTAAACAAACCAATTGTTTTTGTAGACGCAGCACAACTCAAATGCATCATACAAGAATCGGCTGCAATCACAAATTCGCAACTTTTCATCAACGCTGCAATTTCTCTCACATCTTTACTATAATAAGTAGGCAATCTATGATTTAACATCGAAATATTTTCGACAGGTAAAATTTCAATTAGATTATATTCTTGCGAATATTTTGGATAAAATAAATTATAAAATTCTATCCACCATTCCTCATCATAACATTTTACACCTGTTGCATACGTAAAAAACGCCAACGTTCTCTTTGAAGGATCTTGAATCAATTCATTTAACATTTCTACTCCTTTCAAAGATTCTTTCTCTGTTAGCTGAATATTTAGAGTTGGAATATCTAAATTCCCTTCTTTATTTTTAAATAATTCTATGAATTTTCTAAACAGATAAACTGGATATTGCGCTTGATGAATATGAATTTCTTGATTCGAATTCATTTCAAATTCATTTCCAAAAATTTTATACTTAGAATTCGCAAAAGAAGTTGAAAGTCGTCCTGAAGATGAATTTTTATCAACATTAATGACTAAATCGTAATTCTTTTTTTTGATTTTTAGCCAAACTTTAGCGTATTGAATCAATTCTTTGAAAGGTTTTTTAGGTAATTCAATAATTTGATCAACTTGAGGATAGTTCTCAAAAATAATCGGAGCAACCTTACCTTTTACAAATAAGTCAATTTTAACACCAGGATTATATCGGATAATTTCCTGAATCAAAGGTGTAATCAATAGAATATTTCCTAAACGCTGATTGGGTCTGTTTATCAGTACTCTATTAAGTTCAAGAGGTTTTTCTTTGTCTATCTTTGGCAAATTACCATCACCTATTCCTCCTGTTAATCGACGCATAATTGTACGACGAAAATGATTGACTGATTTTTTAAAATTCATTAAAAAGTGCTCGTTAAAAAAATACCTTTATTGTATTCTTATTTTTCCACGAAACTATGTAAACTATTGGTAATTACGAAATATTTTTTTCATAAAAAAAGATCTCTTATCGAGATCTTTAAATTATTTTGTTTTCGTAGGACGAACTTCTATTTTACTTGGCAAAACATTTGGATTCATTTTCAATAAATCAACTACCATTTGTCCTAAATCTTCGGGCTGAATTTTCCATCCATCCTCCGAATTTGGCACATGATCATTAAAGTTTGAAGTCACAGAACCAGGCATAATCGTTGTACATTTGATATCATAATTTCTCAAATCTAACATCGCTGCTTGGGTAAAACCGACAACGCCAAATTTCGAAGCATTGTAACCCGCTCCATTCGCAAAGAAATTTGTTCCCGCCAAAGAAGCAATCGAAATATAATATCCTTTCGAAACTTTTAGTGCTTCAACAGACGCTTTTATTGTATGAAAAACTCCTGTCAGGTTAGTATCAATCATCGCATTCCAATCTTCTAAAGAAAGTTCATCAACTGGCGCAAATTTTCCTAAACCAGCATTTGCAATCACAATATCCAAACGTCCAAACGCAGAAATAATTTGCTCAATTGCATTTTGTTCATCTTCGAAATGTCTCACATCCGACTGAATAGCCAATACATTTTGATTTCCTAAATAATGACGAGCTTTTTCAACATCATCAATGTTTCGTCCAGAAATTGCCACTTTCAAACCATTTTCTACCAATGATTTTGCAATTCCTAATCCAATTCCTTTTGTTCCCCCCGTTATATAAGCTACTTTACCTTCTATATTTTGCATAATTATTTTAGTTTTATTTTTGGTTCAGCCAATTCCATTTACCATCTTTTCGGTAAATAAATCCGCCTTCTTTTGCGTTATCTTGATGCACATAAATCGCATCATAATCTAAAGTTACGATTTCATTTTTAGAAACTCCATTTAAATTTCGTTTCACTCCATCTTTATAATTCGAATAAAGTGGCGTTCCTTTTGGAATCATCATCAACGTTCCGAAATCATAATTTGTAATTTTGAACGGATCTTTTGCTCCTCCCAAACCATAAATTTGACTTCCTTTTTTCATATTATTCACAATAAATAAACGGATATTTCCTTTTGTATCAATCATTCTATATAAATAATCCACCACACCGTCACCAAAAAAGTCGCCTTTAATTGCGAAGCATTTGTAAGCTGTTGCTAAATAAAATTCGCTAAAAGCTGGGTGCGTAGAAATTTCTGTTTCGAATTGATTGACAAAATTTTGTTGTGTGATTAAATAACCACTAAACGCATACAAATCGCCTTGAGCAGAAGAATCATTAACTCCTTCATCCAAAATTAATTTAGACGAGCTAACATCTAATTTCACCCAGTTTCCACTTTTTGCTTTCCCATTATCTTTAATTGCAAACGCTTCACCTTTTTCTGAAATTTTAACAGGATATCCATACGGAATTTTACCAATTCGTTTTCCATTCGGACTTGTTCTAACTGTCAATCCTTCTTGCGCTATAACTTGATAAATTTCTTGTGAAAACACAATAGAACTCATCATCAAAATGAATCCAACAACTATTTTTTTCATGATGTAAAATTAAAAAGCTTCAAGTAATCTTGAAGCTTTTATATGAACTATTTTAAATTAAAATTTATCAAGAATTCTTAGTCTTTTTATTTTCTTTTACAATTCGATAAGCGATGTAAAGGAAGATCAACCAAACTGGAATTAATTCTACTGAAATTTTAAGTCCTGTAAACCACATAATCACTAAAATTCCAAATAAGAAAATTAGACAAATATAATTACTGATAGGATACAAGAAAGATGGAAATAATGTTTTTGTATTCTCCAAATTCTTTTGTTTTCGGTATTTAAGATGTGTTATCGAAATCATAATCCAGTTAATTACCAACGAAGAAACCACTAAAGACATCAATACATGAAATGCATCTTCTGGAATTATTTTATTAATTAAAATACAAATTGCTGCGAAAAAAGATGAAACTAAAATCGCCATAACAGGGACGTGATTTTTGTTTAATTTTTTTAAGAATTTAGGCGCATTTCCTTGTTCTGCCAAACCATATAACATTCTACTATTACTGTAAACAGAGCTATTGTAAACTGATAAAGCAGCCGTCAAAACAATAATGTTTAGTGCATTGGCAATTAATCTTGAAAAATCAATTGTGTTACCAAAAATATTTAGTTTCAAATGATTCAAATTCTCAAAAACCATTACAAAAGGACTACTTTTATCCGTAATCGTTTCCCAAGGAGCTAACGAAAATAAGATAATTAATGCTCCAACATAGAAGATTAAAATTCTATAAATTACTTGATTGGTTGCTTTTGGAATTGTTTTTTCTGGATTTTTAGCTTCAGCAGCTGTGATGCCAATCAATTCTAAACCTCCAAAAGAAAACATAATAAGAGCCATTGCGGCGAATAATCCACTAAAACCGCCTTCGCTATTACCAGATAACCAACCTTTTGGAAAAAAACCTCCGTTGTTCCAAAGATTTTGTATTGTTGCTTGTTCACCTCCAGTTCCGCTTATTAATAAGTAAGCTCCGAAGATTATCATAGCAATAATGGCAATTACTTTGATGATAGAAAACCAAAATTCAGCTTCACCAAACATTTTTACTGAGCCTAAATTCAATGCGTTAATCACAATAAAAAAGAACAAACTCGACGCCCATAATGGAATTTCTGGCCACCAAAATTGTACATAAATTCCGATTGCAGTCAATTCGGACATACTTACTAAAACGTAAAGAATCCAATAATTCCAACCAGAAGCAAATCCAGCAAAAGATCCCCAATATTTATATGCAAAATGACTAAAGCTTCCTGAAACAGGCTCGTTAACAACCATTTCTCCTAATTGGCGCATAATAAAAAAGGCTATAATTCCTGCAATTGCATATCCCAAAATAACAGATGGTCCAGCTAAAACAGCAGCAGGTCCAATTCCTAAAAACAAACCAGTTCCAATCGCGCCACCTAAAGCAATCAATTGAATATGTCGGTTAGTAAGGCCTCTTTGTAATTCTTTTTCTTCAGTATTATTTATTTGACTCACGTGTGATGTATTAATTTGTTAAATATATGTAAAAACTATTTTCTAAAAGAACAATTTGAAGAATTGTCTTGTTTGAATTAATATAAAGAAAATGCTTTAATAATAAATTTTATTCATGTTAAATCGTATAAAATAAAAGAAAGTATTCAACTAAATTCCTAATTTTATAAAAATCAATCTTATGAAAAAATTATTTTTCACTTTTTTACTGACATTATTTACCTCTGTTCAGCTTTTTGCAGATGGACCTTTTTTATATTCTTTACCTTTTGGTTCGAGAGTTTATCCTGATGAAACGATCTTAGAAAAAACGAAAGAAAAAGGAATTGATTATTCTACTTTCGAAAAATATATGTTGGATAATAATATAGAATTAGGCAAAAAAGTTGGGCTTCTTTCTGAACTCGAAGTTTATTTTGTGGTGAATGATAATCAAAAATCATATTTTGTTGATTATAAAGAGAAATTTAAAAAGTCAGTTGGAAAGAAATTTGGAACTAAAACTCCAATCAATGAACGATTTTTAATTGCGTTGATGGATGATTACGATATAGAATCTCCTAAAGTAGAAGTATATCAAAAATTTGTTGATGAAAATCCTCAAAGTAAAACGATGCAATTTGTGAATATTTTTGCTTATAATTTTAATCTTATTTGGGATGATGATAAAAAAGATTATTCTTCTATGAATGATTTTATAGAAAAATATCAAGATAATTGTTTGCAAAATTTTGAGAGTTTTAACAACGATACTTCTGCCGATATTTTTTCTGAATTTGAAGAGATTATTGCGTTAGGATACAATTGCGATTATGCTTTGAATGTCTTGCTCCTGCAAATAATCGATTGAATATTCTGAATCAAAAAACAGGATTTACTTTAAATAAAATTGCAAATGCAGAACCAATTCCAAGAATGGTTGTGACGTCAAATGCTTCTCAAATTGGATTGTCGGCTTATGAATGGTTAGGTGAGGAAATGATGTTAATTTCAAGCTTGAAAATTTCGGATGAAGAGAAAACTCTTCTGAATTATTTTGCCGTAAATGAAACATACAATTATATCAATCATGTCAACAATCTATATGTTTTATTTGAAGCGATTCAGAAAATGCCCTCACAATTAGCGAAATCTGCGAATAATAAATCTGTTGAAAAAATTGCTGCAAAAGATAATTGGAAGAAAATAAATCAATTGTATGATGTATTGAAAAAGAATTTTCAAAAAGAGAATGAAATAGCTGTAGATTCTAGCTCAAACCTTGATGATTTGCGTAATTTGATTTATTATTTGTATCTCAATCCAAAAGAATTGTCAAAAGTTTATCAAAACTAATTATAACCGAAATATTAAATTTTTTCAAAGACTTTAATTCGTAAATGTTGTAGATTTTATTTTAAATTTATCTTCTAAATAACAAAAAAATGAAATCAATTTATTTTCTTGGATTGGGAGCTTTAGGAGCAAAATATGCAGCGAGTTTTTATGAATATAATCCAGAAATTGTAAGTGTAATTGTAGATGAGGAGCGAAAAAATCGATACGAAAAATCGCAAATTTTTGTGAATGATAAAGCGTATGATTTTAATTATGTCACAAAAATCGAGGAGAATAATTATCCAGATTATATATTTTTAGTCGTTAAAAGTTCACATTTACAGCAAGCGATAGAAGATATGAAGCCTTTTGTTGGTGAAAACACAATGATTGTAAGTTTGATGAACGGAATTTCTTCTGAACGTGTTTTGGCAGATCATTTTGGATGGGATCGTGTGGTGAATGCAGTTGCATATATGGATGCTGTAAAAGTTGATAATCGCGTGACGTTTTCGAGTATAGGAAAAATTATTTTTGGGAAAATGGATTCAATTAATCATGATAAATTAGTCGATTTACATGAATTGATGAATGTTGCTGAAATTCCAAATCAATTATCGGATGATATTCAGAAAGCGCAGTGGGCGAAATATTTGGTAAATGTTGTCGGAAATCAATTGACGTTTTTGTTGGAGTTTCCATATGGACAATTTCGTACCAATCAACATCTCGAGGTTTTAATGGATATGATTTCTAATGAAGTTCTTGCAGTTGGGAATGCACATGGAGTTGCAATTGGTCAAGAAGAAGTGGATCGAATGAAATCTACGATGAAAATTGTGGATGAATTTGGTAAAACTTCGATGTTACAAGATCGCGAAGCAAAACGATATTCGGAAGTGGATGAATTTGCAGGCGAAATTATCAGTTTAGGAAAACAATATAATATTCCGACACCTTACAACGAGTTCATTTATAATATGGTAAAATCAATCGAAGAAACATATTAAAATAGTCATAAAGTCATTCAATTTTGGATGACTTTTTTATTTGAAATCAATCGCTTTTGGATAAGCAACTTTCTGAATAATATAAATCGATAGCATAAAAAATATACTCATGATTAATGTTGCAACAGGTAAATATTTTATCGAGTCAGAAGGTAAAATCATTGGTAAAATAACCATTGCAAAAGCAGGAGGTAAGCGTAAATCTGTTAATTTCAAAATAAACATTACGATAATCAAATCGATCAAGCCAATGATTAACCAATTATCAAGATAATGCATTGTTAAACAACCAGCCATTGTAGCCATGAACATTACAAGAATACGTTTTAGACGTACGGTTAATTTTAATGTTGGATTATTTAAAGATTCAAAAGAAATTACGATAATAGGTGGAATAGCAGAGAAATGTGCAAAACCGCTAAAATAACAAGCTGTAAACCAAACTACACATAATCCGATTAACCATCTGTTATGGCTTGTATAAATCATTGGAACCGCATTTTCAGTTGGTTTTAGTTTGAATATTTTTATTGATAGAAAAAGTAAAAAGACAAATAGAAATATCGCATATAGAAATACAAAAGATTCTGTATTTGTAACAATTGGTAATAATCCCGTAGCTAATGCTGGCGCAAGTTGACTTTTAAAAATTTTCAAGACAATTAACATTGCAACCAATACCAATGCTAATTTGAATGATAATATAATCGGTAAAAAATTAATCCCAAATCCTAAAATAGCAGTTATGGATGGAAGTAAAAAAATATGAAATGGTCGTTGTAGCCATTTATTTTCTCGAAACGTTAAAATTCCGACAGATAATGCAGCAACTTCTGGTAAAATAATTTCTTTATCATCATAAATCATTGCTGTTCCAATCATGATTAAAATAAATAGAAAAGCGACAGAGTATGAGACAAAAGATTCTTTATTACCTAAGATAGATTTCATGAAATAAATGTATAAAAAAAACCTTTGCAAATATACAAAGGTTTTTGTCGGGGTGGCAGGATTCGAACCTGCGACCTCCTGCTCCCAAAGCAGGCGCGATGACCGGGCTACGCTACACCCCGATTCGGTCATTCAAAAAAAATGCGGAGAGACAGGGACTCGAACCCTGGCATCGGTTTCCCGATGACAGATTAGCAATCTGCTCCATTACCGCTCTGGCACCTCTCCTGGTTTTTAATAAAACGTGTGATCCAGTCAGGATTCGAACCTGAGACCTACTGCTTAGAAGGCAGTTGCTCTATCCAGCTGAGCTACTGGACC
>NZ_DINY01000030.1:34721-144965 GCF_002426075.1 Empedobacter sp. UBA5528
CTACACCCCGATTCGGTCATTCTTTTACGATAAATCTTTCTATTTTCGGATGAAAATTTTGTCGGGGTGGCAGGATTCGAACCTGCGACCTCCTGCTCCCAAAGCAGGCGCGATGACCGGGCTACGCTACACCCCGATAGATTTCATTATCGTGGGTGCAAATGTAAGGTGATTTTTGAAAATTAACCAAATATTTTTAAGAATATTTTTCGGAAACTTTCATATATGTTTCTAAATCTTTATCTCCTCTTCCTGAAAGATTCAGAATCACAATGTCTTGCGGTTTAAAATTAATTTTTTCTAAAGCAGCTAAAGCGTGAGAAGATTCTAATGCAGGAATGATTCCTTCCTCTTTTGTCAACATAAAAGCAGCTTCCAAGGCTTCATCATCTGTTGCATTTAAGAATTCAGCACGTCCAGTTTTGAACAAATGCGCATGTAAAGGACCAACGCCAGGATAATCTAATCCAGCCGAAATTGAATAAGGTTCAACAATTTGTCCATCTTTATCTTGCATCAATAATGTTCGACTTCCGTGAATAATTCCTTCTGTTCCTTTGATAGTTGTAGCAGCAGTTTCTCCAGATTCTACGCCCAAACCTGCCGCTTCAACCGCGATTAATTTGACAGAATCATCATTTAAAAAATGATAAAAAGCTCCCGCAGCATTACTTCCGCCACCAACACAAGCAATCACGTAATCAGGATTTTCTTTCCCATATTTCTCTTTCATTTGTGCTTTAATTTCTTCTGAAATAATCGCTTGGAATTTCGTTACCATTGCTGGATAAGGATGAGGACCAACTACAGAACCAATGATGTAAAAAGTTTCAGGATTATTGATCCAATAACGAATCGCTTCATTTGTTGCATCTTTCAAGGTTTTACTTCCTGAGGTTGCTGGAATAACTTCTGCACCTAACATTTTCATTCGTGCAACATTTGGTGCTTGACGAGCAATGTCAATTTCTCCCATAAAAACGATACATTCTAATCCCATCAACGCACAAACAGTAGCAGTTGCAACACCATGTTGTCCAGCACCAGTTTCGGCAATAATTTTGGTTTTACCCATTCGTTTTGCTAAAAGAGCTTGACCAATCGCATTATTGATTTTATGTGCACCTGTATGATTCAAATCTTCACGCTTTAATAAAATATTGGTGTTATATCTTTTTGAAAGATTTGGTGCAAAATACAATGGACTTGGTCGACCAACGTAATCTTTTAATAACAAATTAAATTCATTTTTGAATTCGTCTGTATCGATATATTGTGCTAAAGCTTCAGATAATTCTTCACAATTATGATGTAATAACTCTGGGATAAATGCTCCTCCAAATTCACCATAAAAACCTCTTTCGTCAACTTCGTATTTCATTTTGTTTCTTTTTTAATTTTGTTCAATTCGTCCATCAATTGTATCGATAAACTGTTTTACTTCGTCAGTTTTTTTTATTCCTGGTGCTGACTCAAAACCACTATTGATATCAAATCCAATACATTTCGGATGCTGAAAATTTTTCAAGATAAATGCATCTTCAAGTGTTATTCCGCCACTTAATAAAAAGGGTATTGATAACTGATAATTTGTTAACAATTGCCAATCAAATTTCTTTCCAGTTCCTCCGTAATTATTTGATTTTGTATCGAAAACAAAACTATCAATAACTTGTTGATAAGTGGTTAATTGTTGAAAATCTTCAATCGATTTTATGCCAACGGCTTTCCAAATTTTAAAGTCTAAAAAGTTTTCATCAGTTAATAATCGTTGATGTTTTTGATTGATTAATTCTTCACAAAAGTCAGCTGTTTCATCACCATGTAATTGGACAACATCTAATTTATATTCTTCAACTTTTTCGAGAATTTTCTCGACTGATTCATTCACGAAAACGCCAACTTTTTCTGCATTCGGAAAAACTTCAAAAATAGATTCGTCTTCTACAAATCTTTTTGATTTTGGATAGAAAATAAAGCCTACATAATCGGGTTCGATTGCTGCAATTTCTTTAAAATTTTCGATGTTATTATTTCCGCAAACCTTTACTTGAAAACGTTTCATTTTGATTCTTTTACAAATTGCTCAAATGCTTGAGATGGATTATCTGCTTTCATAAAATTTTCACCAATTAAAAATGCCTGAAATCCAGCTTGTCTTAATTCTTTTACTGTTTTAGGATCAGAAATTCCACTTTCCGCAACTTTAATTAAATCGGTTGGTAATTGTTTCAAGATTTGTTTTGATTTTTCAATATCAACTTCGAAATTTTTCAAATTACGATTGTTAATTCCAATCAAATCAATGAATTCATTTACCTTTTCTAATTGATCTTCTGAATGTAATTCCAATAAAACTTCTAATCCAATTCCCTTAGCAGTTTTAGCTAAATTATAGACTTCGTCTTTTGTTAAACATTCTGCAATTAATAACATCAAATCTGCACCAATCGCTTTTGTTTCGTACACTTGAAATTCATCAACAATAAAATCTTTACGCAAAACAGGAATATTCAACACTTCTTTTGCTTGTTTTAAATCATCAAAACTTCCGCCAAAAAATTGCTCATCTGTTAAAACAGAAACGACAGAAGCACCAAACTTTTCGTAACCGGAAACAACTTCTTTTACATTTGCGTCTTTGTTAATAAAACCTTTCGATGGTGATTTTCGCTTAAATTCTGCAATAATTCCAGATTTTAATTTATCTAAAATTGAAGCTTTTGTAGATTTAACAGGAAGCAAAAAATTTTCTGAATTTCTAAAACTTTCTATTGATTGAGTTTTCTGTTTTTCTAAAATTTCAATACGTTTTTGCGCGACAATTTCGTCTAATATCGTTTTCATGGTTTCATTAATTTTTGGAATACATTCAATGCTTTTTTACTGTCTAAACTTTCGTTCGCAATTGCTACACATTCGATTAAATCTTTGGTTGGATAAATTGTTTTAAGCGCTAAAGCAGCATTTGCTAAAACAACTTCTTTTTGTGCTTTAGTTGAATTTCCTTCTAAAACGCTCAAAAATATTTTTGAATTTTCTTCGATTGATTTTCCTCCTTTTATCTCATCAGGTTGAAGAATATTTAAACCAAAATCTTTACTTTCTAAAACAAATTCCCCCGAATTATTGAACACTTTTGTAGGCGATGTCAACGAAACTTCATCATAACCAGCCAACGCAGTCGAAATCGAATATTTCACGCCCGAATTTTGCATCACATAATGATATAATCGAGCAGTTTTGACATCATATGTTCCTAAATTTTGAAATTCTGGTTGAACAGGATTCACCAAAGGCCCCATTAAATTGAAAAATGTTTTTATCGCCAAACCTTTTCTAATCGGAGCAACTTTCGCTAAAGCCGGATGAAAGAGTGGCGCATGTAAAAATGTAATTCCAACTTCTTCGAACTCACGTTTTAATTTATCTTGATTAACAGAAAATTCGTAACCAAAATTATCCAACATATTCGAAGAACCGCTTACAGACGACGTTCCGTAATTTCCTTGTTTAATAATTTTCTCTCCAGCTCCAGCCAAGACAAAACAACTCAATGTCGAAATATTAAAAGTGTCTTTTCCGTCACCGCCCGTTCCTACAACATCAATCGCTTGCTTTGGTAAATTAACTTTGATGCATAAATCTAACAACGCTCGACGATATCCTTTTAATTCTTCCAACGTAATGTTACGCATATTAAAAATGGTCATAAATGAAGCTAATTCGACAGCCGAATATTTTTCTTCCGAAATTTCCACCATAATTTGATAGGCTTCATTTTCGCTCAAAGTATAATTTTCGAATAATAAATTTAATAATTTTTTCATCGTTTTAAGCTTCTAACCAATTCTTAATCATCTCATCTCCAAGTGGTGTTAAAATAGATTCTGGATGAAACTGAACACCGCGAACATCATACGTTTTGTGACGTAAAGCCATCACTTCTCCTTTTGGACCAACTGCTGTAATTTCTAATTCTTCAGGAAAATCTTCATTTGAAACTACCCAAGAATGGTAACGTCCAACTTCTAATTTTTTTGGTAAATTTTGGAATAACACTTCGTCTTTTATTACTTCAATTTTAGATTCAACTCCGTGAAAAACTTCTTGTGTATTTAATAATTTCCCTCCAAAAACTTCTCCAATTGCTTGTTGTCCTAAACAAACGCCAAAAATAGATTTTGTTGAAGCATATTTCTCGATGATTGGTTTCAATAAATTGGCTTCATCAGGAACTCCTGGACCTGGAGAAAGTAATATTTTATCATAATTATTCACATCTTCCAAAGTAATTCCATCATTGCGAACAACGGTAATATCATCGGCGAATTTCTTTAATGAATGCACTAAATTATAGGTGAACGAATCGTAATTATCGATAACTAAAATTTTCATAGTTTATAGGTTTTGAGCGATTTCTATTGAGCGACGAAGCGCTCCTAATTTATGATTGACTTCTTGTAATTCATTTTCTTCGACCGATTTGGAAACAACTCCAGCACCAGCCTGAAAATATAAGGTATTTTGTTTGCTGACGAACGTACGAATCGCAATCGCCATGTTGATGTCACCGTTGAATCCTAAATATCCAATTCCGCCACCATAAACGCCACGATTTTGATTTTCGTAACCGTCTAATAATTCCATTGCTTTGAATTTTGGTGCGCCAGAAAGTGTTCCAGCCGGAAAAGAGTCTGCAAAAACTTTCATCGTATTTACGCTTGGATCCAATTGAGCAGTTACTTTTGAAACCATGTGAATCACATGCGAGAAATACTGAATTTCTTTGTATTGTGCGACTTTTACATCAGCAGAATTTCGACTTAAATCATTGCGAGCCAAATCGACCAACATCACATGCTCTTCATTTTCTTTTGGGTCAGCAATTAATTTTTCGGTCAATTCTTTGTCCAAAGTTGGACTTCCAGTTCTGCGAACTGTTCCTGCAATAGGATGAATTTCTGCATGATTATTATTAATGATAATTTGCGCTTCTGGTGAAGATCCGAAGATTTTATAATTTCCGTAATCGAAATAAAACAAATAGGGCGAAGGATTTACAGAGCGTAAAATGCGGTAAACATTAAATTCGTCACCCGAAAATTTTTGTTTGAATTGACGAGAAGGAACAATTTGGAAAACATCTCCACGGAAACAAGATTGTTTACATTTTGTCACCATTTCTTTGAATTCATCATCTGTTAAATTCGATTGAATTTCACTTTCTACATTAAATGGATATTCAACAATTGATTTGTTATGAACAACACTTTTAATTTCAGAAAATTTAGAATCTATTTCATCATTTTGAAATTCGATGAATTGAATTTCATTGTGAAAATGATTGAACACCACAATATTTTGATAGAACGAATACGAAAATTCTGGAATCGTTGCTTCGTTTCCTTTTGCTGAAAATTTTACTGTTTCAAAATGTGGAATCGCATCCCACGCAATGTATCCAAATAAACCATTTACAGGTAAATCTTCTCCATTTTGAATCATAAACTGACTTGTAAATTTTTTGAATTTCTCTGTCAATTCTTGACCATTCAACGCATATTCTTTTGTTTCTCCATTCGCATACGTTTCATTCACAATTCCGTTTGTAACCTTAAAAGTTGCGATCGGATTTAGACAAATAAAAGAGTTAGCATCTGTCTTAGAATGATAGTCAGAACTCTCTAATAATAAGGCATTCGGATAAATATCTCGCAATTTCAAATAAAGCTGAACAGGAGTTGTTAAATCGGCTAAAACAGTTTCTTTCTGTATGTTAAAAGTTAAATTCATTTGTTAAATATTTAGGTTTAGAGCACAAAAAAAGGCTTGTCGGTTACGACAAGCCTTTTCTACATATAACTGCATAGAGGTCTTACGAACCAACGTTTTGTTGTTCGATATTCCACCACCAGTTATTTGTAAATAATGTTTTCATTGGGACAAATTTAGGAAGGATTTTGAATTGTACAAATTATTTTTTGATAAATTTTTTAGTTGAGTGAACAATTGATATTTTTGAGTGAATAATAAAAACACAAACAAAATGGAATATAATTATAACAATCTGATTGTTGAAGTAGAAAATAAAATTGCATTAGTTACCTTAAATCGTCCGCAAGCATTAAATGCATTGAACAAAGATTTATTAGATGATATTTCAAACTTTTTTACAGACGCAGATTCTGATCCCGCTATTCGAGTAATTATTTTAACAGGTTCTGGTGAAAAATCTTTCGTTGCTGGTGCTGATATCAAAGAATTTGCAAGTTTTGATGGTCGTCAAGGTGAAAAATTAGCTGCAAAAGGACAAGAAAATGTTTTTGATAAAATTGAAAATTCTAAAAAACCTGTAATCGCCGCAGTGAATGGTTTTGCTTTAGGAGGTGGTTTAGAATTAGCGATGGCGTCTCATTTTCGTATAGCATCAACCAATGCAAAATTAGGATTACCAGAGGTTACATTAGGTTTGATTCCAGGTTATGGAGGAACGCAACGTTTGCCAAAATTAATTGGAAAAGGTCGTGCAATGCAGGCAATTATGACAGCAGATATGTTTACAGCTGAACGCGCGTATGAAATTGGTTTAGTGAATGAAGTTGTTGAGCAAGCTGAATTAATTGATCGAGCAAAAGAAATTGCGACTAAAATTTCAAAAAATTCTTCTGTAGCGATTCGTCACGCGATTCGAGCGATTAATGCGTCAGATAAAGACAATGGTTTTGAAGTTGAAATTGAAAGTTTCGGAAATTTATTTGACGAAGAAGATTTCAAAGAAGGAACAACTGCTTTTGTTGAGAAAAGAAAACCTAATTTTAAGTAAATTTACATAAGCAAAAAAATCCGCTCATTGAGCGGATTTTTTAATCGACTTTGGTTGCAAAGCAAACCTATTTTTAAATATATTTTTTGATTTCTGTAACCAATTGTTCTTTTGGTCGTGCTCCACTTTGTTTCCATAATAATTCACCATTTTTGAAAATGGCAAAAGTCGGAACCCCTTGCACTTGATATCGTGCAGCTAAATCTTGATATTTATCAACATCCACTTTTAGGATTTTGACATCATCTCCCAATTCTTCTTTCACTTGTTGCAAAACTGGACCCATCATTTGACAAGGACCACACCAAGTTGCAAAAAAATCTAACAAAACTGGTTTATCTGAATTAATAATTTCTTCGAAAGTCATCGTTTTTGATTCTTCTTTGTTATTTGATTGATTTTTATTTCGGTTGAATAAATTTTTAAACATCTTTATTTTTTCTTCTTAAATATACTAAAAAAAGCACTTCCGAAGAAGTGCTTCATAATTAGCTTTACTAATTATTAACCTAACCTATGAAAAATTTATTCTACTGTTAGTGCTACTAACATTTAGGTATAATCAAAACAAATACCAAGCTTAAAACACTGACAATCTGTTTTTTACATTTAACATAATTTAAGAAATAGGTTAACGTAAATATGTTTTATTTTAGAAATTCTACTATAATTCACACACAAATTTTGGATTAACTGACTTTATTTCAGCTATCACTGACATTATTTCTTCTTTGGTTGAATTATCTTCCAATCTTTTCAATTGTTCCGAATTCAAACCAATCATTTGTATAAATGTAACTTTTCCATGTGGCGTATCAATTTCATCTAAATCATCATCCTTGATAAAAGCCAAACCAACAATATCCGTTTCCGAATCTGTACGAATTGGTCCTCCTAATGGTAAAAATTGGTATTCATCAAACCAAACTTTTGTTTCGTTCACGAATCGTCCCAAATTATTCATTAATTGAACCACCCAAAAAGGATCTTCACCATTATCATCTTTAACAGGTTTCACACGGAAAGAAAACTCAAATCCCCACTTACTAAAATCCGCTCCTACACTCTCTTCCGAATAGTATAAATGTGACATTCCGTAACTCACCAAATGATAATACCCATTGACATCAAAAACCGCAACTCCATCAATTGGATCATCACCTCCTTGAAAAGACATTACCTGCGGCGAATAAAAACGAGGCTCTAAAGTCCCATAAACTTCTTTTAAGCGATTTTCAATCGCAATTGCACCAACCGCTTGATCTGATTTATATTGTTTTTTGTATTCTTCTACATTCATGATGCAAAAATAGTTTATCCAATCTTAATTCTCAGTTAAAGACATAAAAAAAGAGAGCTTCTTGTTAGAAACTCTCTTTGTAGTCGTTTTGAAGAGCACAAAATGTTTTACCAAGTACTTATAACTTCTTTATACTTTTCTTTGATCTTTTACGATTTTAGAAAAATATTTTTTGATCATAAACTATTATTGAATAGGTAATTTTTCCTATTTTTACTGAGTTACGTTTTGGTTACTTTTGTACTATTTCGTAATATTCAAGAAAAGAAAAAAACTCATTATAGAAGGTGATAATATAAATGAGGATTCTTGATGACAAAAAATAATATCTATCATAAAGATATTGTAGGTTATAATCCTTATAATGGAAAATTGACTTTGCATTCGAGAAATCCTAAATGTGAAGATTTTACGATTAATCTAAATGATGTGTACCGGATCTTCTATATTATAAAACGAACTTTTTAAAAATACTAAAATTACACTATATGAATATTGAATTACTTTTAGTTTTTTTAGTACTTATATTTTTAATTTACTATTTATATAGTAAACTATTAAAATATCCAGAAGTTTTAAATTTTAAATATAAACCTGATTATAAATATGATTTTATTGATATAATTGAAGATAACATTGGTCAAGTAGAAAAAATAAAAATTAGAAGTAATGAAATTTCTGAATCTGATGGATGGATACCTCCTATAAATAGAAAATATTTTAGAGATTTTTATTTTGATGGTTCATGTAATCTAAGGCAAGTTGATTTTTATGAATGTATTAATGAAAAGCCTTTTGAAAAAGTTATTTTTGAATATAATAGTAATGGTAATCTTATTTATGAGAAAAGATTATTAAAAAATGGTAAAACAGAAGTCTGTAAATATTCTTATAGATGGTTTTTTAATTGTTTGAGTGTAAAGAAAAGTGACTCTGATGATGTTGAAAAGTTTTATTTTAAAAATAAAGAGTTGTATAAAAAGAAATTTATTCAGAATTACAAAATATTTGATGAACATAGAAAAAAAATTGATGTATATTTTTTAAAAGAAGGTCAGTTTGTAAATGATGATGATTTTTATAATTTTTTAAACAATTTAGATATTGAAAATGAATCAAAATCTATATACGAATATAACGAGAATAATGATTGGATATTAAAAAGACAATCAATTAACGAAAATTTAGAACAGGAAATTAAACGTGAAATATTTTATATATAAATATTAAGTATGAATAATTTAGAGAAGTTAGATGAGGTTGTATCTATTGAAATTGAATCATTAGAAAATAGAAAGTGGTACAAATATGAATTTAATGGTAAAAAATTTAAAATCAGAAAGAACGATAAAGAAATAAAGCTTAAACCATATGTAAGCATGTGGATAGTTTTATTTATTACTATTGTTATTTATCTTGGTATTTCAACTTTTCTCAATATTGTAAAAGAAGGTATTCATTTAAATGATGATTATAATGCTAATCATACTTCAATTACAATGTATTTGCCAATTGTTTTTAATCCTATTGTTATTTATTATATAATTAAATATGTATCGATAAATATCAAGAAAGGAGATGATTATACCAAATTAATAGATTTACTTGAGAAAAAAGGTTATAAAATCAATTAAAATGATAGTGTAATTTTTAATATAAAAATCCATCGTAAAAAACGATATAAAAATAGGTGTAAAAATGAGTTAAAAATCATATGCTTTTAACTGTTATTTACAAATGATAAAAACGCTATTCAGTTTTCGCTGTTTAGCGTTATATTGTTTTTTATATTCTTCTACATTCATCATACAAAAATAGTTTATCCAATCTTAATTCTCAGTTAAAGACATAAAAAAAGAGAGCTTCTTGTTAGAAACTCTCTTTGTAGTAGCGAGGACCGGACTCGAACCGATGACCTTCGGGTTATGAGCCCGACGAGCTACCTACTGCTCCATCTCGCGTTATTGGACTGCAAATATACGTTCATTATTTAAAATACCAAACATTTTTCGAAATTATTTTATTTTATTCGGACATAAAACAAATAAAAACCATATAAACCATTTTATTAAAGAGGTTTATGTAGTTTTAAATAATTAAATTTATTTTTAATAATCTTCTAAAATAATTTTAAATCGCTTTGATTGGTGGATGATTTTCGATAAAATCAATTGCTAAATCAGCACTATCTGTTAAAAATAATAACTCTTTATATGGTCTTCCTGTTGCTAATTGATGCAAAACCGAATAAATCGCTGTATCTTCTACATATCTTTTCTTACTCAAAAAAATCATTGGACTGTAATATCCGGAAGTTCCATAATGATTTTGAGCTGCTTCCTGAAAAATTTCTTGGGTTGTTCCTGCACTTCCAGGCGCATAAACCAAACCGAACAAGCTAATTGTTAACAACATATCTTCTCTGATACTATTTGAAAAATATTTTGCAATATTCGTGGCAAATAAATTACTTGGTTCATGACCATAAAACCACGTAGGAATTGCCAAACTTTCAGCACCATTTGGATAGATTTCTAAAACTTTTTTAGCATTCGTCATAAAATTCTTCGCCAAATATTCAGTTTTATCTTCATCAATAAAGTCTAAATCAGCCAAAATATGAATTGCATTCATCAAATCTTCATCCGAATAATTTGCCATATAAGCTCCTAGATTAGCAGCCTCCATAATTCCAGGCCCTCCACCAGAAACAACAAAATACCCTTTTTCAGTTGCTAATTTCGCCGCTTTTGCCGTTTCATTATAAAACTCAGAATTACGCGCAGTAGAATGTCCCCCCATAAAGCCAACCACTTTTTTCTTCGTCATTCCATTATCATCATATTTCAAAATTCGACGCAAACCATCATCAATAGACAAATCATGTAAGCGTTGTGCCAAAGCTTCTGAAACAGACGGATTATATTTATGTTTTTTAAAATGTTTATAGATTTTAAGATCGATACTTTGGTCATTATCTGGATTATAACCTTCCATCAGCTCTTGCCAAGTGTATAATTTTCCACGATAAGGATTATAAGGAACTGATTCAAATTTTGGATAAACAAATGCTCCTTTTTCAATTAAATAGATCGCTTCGTGTTGTTTAAACTTACAACCCAAAAACGATGTATTGCATAAATTATATTCTTCCCAATTAATTTCTTGACGCAAAAAATTAATATCTTGAACTACTTTATCGGTTAAATCTTTGGTTTGAGAAACTAATTCATTCCATTCTGATAGATTATGAACTAAATCTTTGATTGGTTTTATTTTCATTCTTTTTTCTTACTTCATTAAAAATTCGTAAAATGAATTTACACGAATTATTCCAAACCAACGAATTCGGCACAATAAATCTGCTAATTTTCATTTTTCTAATTTATATTTGCATCAAATTCGTGCTCAACTTATTGGGGAATCGTGTGCAATTCACGAACTGTCGCGCAACTGTGAATCAATATTTTTGATAAGTCAGAATGCCACTAATTGAGTTAATAATTAGTCAAAAACTTTCGCGAAAAAAGTAAAAATTATGTTCTATGAAATCATCAAACCACCACAAAAAAACATTATCAACTCAAAAAATAATGAAGAAAAGTAACGTGTAAATATTATGATAATGGAAGTGGAAAAAACACCAAGAGAAGAGTTGATCGAACAACGTATCATCAATTCTGAAACTCGCATTTTCAAAGCTGTTTTTCCAGGAGATACAAACCACCACAACACAATGTTTGGAGGGTCAGTAATGTATTTGATGGATGAAATTGCTTTTATGACAGCAACTCGTTTTTGTCGCAAACCTATTGTTACGGTAAGTAGTGACAAAATTGATTTTAAACACTCAATTCCAGCAGGAACTATCGTAGAAATGGTAGGAAAAGTGGTACGTGTAGGACGTTCAAGTTTGGATGTACAAATTGACGTTTTTATCGAAAGTATGTATCGTGACGGACGTGATAAAGCGATTTCTGGAACGTTTACATTAGTTGCAATTAACGAAAACAAACGACCAGTTCCTGTTATTGACTAACACAAGCTATAGAAAATTTTTAATCCTTTATCTTTTTGATAGAGGATTTTTTTATGATTTTCAATTAATAATTGATAATATTCTAAAGGTTTCTTAGTTTTACATTAAACACAAGAAAAATGGAATTACCTTTTGCCGAACCATTTCGTATAAAAATGGTCGAAGAAATTTATCAATCTACTCGAGAAGAACGCGAAAAGTGGATCGAAGAAAAAGATTACAACCTATTTAACCTAGAAAGCCACAAAGTATTTATTGATTTATTAACTGATTCTGGAACTGGAGCAATGTCTGATAAACAGTGGTCTGCAATGATGACTGGAGACGAAAGCTACGCTGGTTCTCAATCTTTCTTAAAACTGAGAGAAACCATTAATACCATTACTGGATTTGAGTTTCTTTTACCAACGCATCAAGGTCGTGCAGCAGAAAACGTATTATTTTCAGCTCTTGTAAAAGAAGGTCATGTTGTTCCTGGAAATTCGCATTTTGATACAACAAAAGGTCATATCGAATTTAGAAAAGCGCACGCAATTGATTGTACTATTGATGAGGCTTTTGACAGCGAATTGATTCATCCTTTCAAAGGAAATATCGATTTACAAAAATTAGAAAATGTCTACAAAGAATATGGGAAAGAACAAATTCCATTCACATTAATCACTGTTACGTGTAATTCTTCTGGTGGTCAACCTGTGTCTATAGAAAATATTCGTCAAGTTCGTGAATTGTCTAATCAATATGGAATTCCAGTCTTTTTTGATGGCGCTCGTTTTGCGGAAAATGCTTATTTCATCAAAGAAAGAGAAGAAGAATTCAAAACGGAAACGATTAAAGAAATTGTTTTAGAAATGTTTTCTTACGGAGATGGAATGACGATGTCTGCGAAAAAGGATGGTTTGGTAAATATTGGTGGATTTATTGCACTGAATAATGAAGAGCTATATAAAATTTGTGGAAATTTTGGAATTATCTATGAAGGATATTTAAGTTATGGCGGTTTAGCTGGACGCGATTTAGCCGCTTTAGCACAAGGTTTACAAGAATCTACAGAATATTCTTATTTACAATCGCGCATCAAACAAATTGAATATTTAGGGAATAAATTAATTGAATTTGGGATTCCAATTCAGCAGCCAATTGGTGGACACGCTATTTTTGTTGATGCTGTAAAGTTTTTACCAAATGTAACGCGCGAAGAATTTCCTGCACAAACATTGGGAATCGAATTGTACAAAGAAGCTGGAATTCGTGGTGTAGAAATCGGAACTATTTTGGCAGATCGTGATCCTAAAACACGTGAAAATCGTTATCCAAAATTAGAATTATTGCGTTTAGCAATTCCAAGAAGAACTTATTTCCAAAGTCATATGGATTATATCGCGGTTGCGTTGAAAAATATTTTTGATCGACGAAACGAAATTAATTCTGGTTATGAAATTTCGTGGGAATCTGAAATTTTAAGACATTTCACTGTAAAATTGAAAAAGAAATAAATAAAAAATCCTTCAGAAATTCTGAAGGATTTTTTTGATATTACCATCTCCAATCGCCCGAAATACGAAGTGGAGTTTCTAAATTTCCTTTGATTAAGGCTTCTTTTACTTCTTGCTCGTTCCAACGTTTTGAAGGAATTTCTTTCAAATTACTCAAACGATACAACAAATAGGTTTCCAAAATCACATTATTTTTCAAACCAATTTCTTCTACATAATCAAATGTATCGCAATTCGCGTGGTAACAATTTAACGCTCCTTTTGTAAATTGACTATCCGAAAGCCCAATAATAGGCACGCCTTGCAACATAAACGGTTGATGATCTGAATGTAAATCTACACTCGCAAATGTTTTCAATTTAAAATCTGGAATTACTTTTTGCACATCATTCGCATAATCAGTTAAAATAGGTAAATTACTTTCCATTGTCGAATAATAAGACTTTGGATTTGTTGTCATATCCATATTCGACATTGCTTTGATTTGATTGATAGAACCATCTTTCAGCGCTCGATTGACGTAATATTTAG
This sequence comes from Empedobacter sp. UBA5528, assembly GCF_002426075.1. Taxonomy (NCBI): domain Bacteria; kingdom Pseudomonadati; phylum Bacteroidota; class Flavobacteriia; order Flavobacteriales; family Weeksellaceae; genus Empedobacter; species Empedobacter sp. UBA5528. The sequence goes on from NZ_DINY01000030.1 coordinate 48,914, forward strand.
AACCTATCAAACCAACTTCTTCGCCCATAAATAAAACAAATTCTATTGTTCGATCATTTTGAAGATTTAACTTCTTATATGTTCTCGCAATATCCATCACAGAAAAGCTTCCAACACCATTATCAATCGCTCCTGTAGCCAAATCCCAACTATCTAAATGTCCTCCAAGAACTATTTTTTCGTTTGGAAATTTAGAACCGATTTTCTTTGCAATAATGTTGCGACCTTTCATTTGTCCAACATCATTTTTCATTTCGATTTTAGCAATTTCTTTTCCTTTTGATAGATTTTCTTTAATTTTCAATCCATCTTCTAAACTAATATTAATTGCAGGAATTTTAATAATTTCTCCCGTTACAGAAGCCGTTCCTGTCAATAGAATTCCTCCAGCAGGGCGATTAAACAAGATAATTCCTTTCGCTCCGTACTTTTCTGCTAAAGCTGTTTTTTCGGAACGATGTAGATTTTCTATTTCTTTTGGCGTTCCATCCAACAAACCAAGCGCAGCAAAAACAATCTTTCCTTTTACTTTATCACCAATCTTTTTGTAATCTTCTTCAAGTCCATTTCCTAAATCAATCAATTCTCCCGAAAGACTAACATTTTCTGGCGAATGCGCCAAAGCAACGGCTTTTATAGGTTGATTATTGATTTTTAAATCTAAACTTCTACGATTCCATCCGCTAAATGTAAACTCTTGAAAAGACACATCATAACCATACGAACGCAACAAATTTGCTGCATATTCTTCTGCTATTCGTCCATTTTCTGTACCTGTTGCACGATGTCCGATTGTTTCGGTTGCTTTTTTTAATTGTTGATAAGCTTCAGAATTTTGTTTTACTTCTTTGTTAATCAAGTCTAAAACTTGTTGATTAGTTTGAGCAGATAAACTCATGATTGTAGAGATTAAACCTAGTGTTAATAAAAATTTCGATTTCATGTGTGAGTATTTCTATAAACTTAAAAATGTTTTTGGAAATAGTTGATAGAATGGAAGAAAAATTTACTTAAAAAAAATAGTCCTCAAAAAATGAGGACTATTTATATGAAATTATAAATTATTTCTTAATGAGCTGGTACGAAACGCTCTCTTGCATCTTGCAATAATTGTTCTGCTTCTGCTTTATCACCGTACCCTTCAATTGTTGTTGTCTTATTTTCTAAGTCTTTATAAACTCTGAAAAAGTGCTCAACTTCTTTCAATGTATGAGGATTCATATCAGTGATGTTTTCTAATTGGTTCCATGTTGGATCAGCAACTGGTACACAAATTAATTTTTCATCTTGTCCTTTGTCATCAGACATTTTAAGAACACCGATTGTTTTTACTTCGATTACACATCCAGGAACAGTAGGTTCTGTTAAGAAAACTAATACGTCAATTGGATCTCCGTCTAATCCTAATGTATTTTCTACGAAACCGTAATCAGCTGGGTAGAACATTGGAGAGTATAAAACACGATCAAAACGGATTCTTCCTGTTTCGTGATCCATTTCATATTTATTGCGAGATCCTCTTGGGATTTCAATGATTGCATCAAAAGTCATTGTAATATTCTTTTTTTTATTATGTATTTTCTAAAAATTCCAATCTAAACCGATTGTGATGCCAAATTTACGAACATCTGGCAAATTATTATAATTTCCGCGCCAATTAAAATCAACACGTATTGGTCTAATGTTTCCAAAACCAATGTTTTCGATCCCAAACCCGTATTCGTAGTAGATTTGTTGATTTGGTGCAAAATATTCTATTGTCGAACGATTAATAGCTTTACTTTTCTCAGAAATGTCTCCGTAAGCCGCTCTCAAGAATCCAACTTCTCTTAATTTTAATTTTTTGATTAACGGAACTTTGTTCAAAATCCAACCGTTAAAATGATGTTCCCAGTTCATCGTTACATATTCGTCTGTTACAAATTCATAATAATCTAATTGTGAAAATGTACCATAAACTTGTCCGTAACTCTCATTTCCAGGTAACGCACTCATTAATGATAAAGGAACACCTTGAAATGTTTTTCCTGCTTCTACAGTTACCAATGATTTACCAAAAGATCCAATCAAAATTGGTTGTGTATATAAAAATTGTAATTTATCATATTCAAAATCTGAATTAATTACACCTTTCAATCCTTTTGTATAACGCAACATCAACGTTGGAGCAAGTGTTGTCATTTCGTAACGATCAATTCCATATTGAGAATATTTTGCACCTGGACGAGCAATTACCGAAACACTTACACTTGAATTTGTTAAAGTTTCTTTAATCTGACCGTTTTTTTCATATCCAATCGAAAAATGTACTGCATCAGCTGGTTTGATCAATTGATAATTTCCATCAACACGAAACGTTACATTTTTCCAAGGCTCTATCGACGCATACACATTTGTCAAATTATTGTTACTCAAAAATGTATTATCTCCTTGATTGATGATTGATGACGAAGCAAAACTACGGGTCATAATTCCGTCAGAAGCCGTTAACGTTGCAGCCAATTGTTCTACATCACGTTTTGTTCCGATACCGACTTGAAAACGATTATATTTATTGAACATGTAACGAAAATCTGCTCCATATTTGAATTTATCATCTCGAAAACCATATGCCAAGAAACCTTGCGCACGCCACATATCATTTTGCGAAAAATATGTACGAGCTCCAGCTCTCAAACGGAATCCTTCGATTTGGTTGTATCCAAAAGATGAATATAAATTCCCGATATCAATTGCATTTCCAACATTGTAATATCCAGAACCAAAAATCTCGATTGCTTTCACAATATTATTGAATTTTGGTACTTTATTTAATTGCTCTAATGTTTCGTAAATCCCTTCTTGATCTTTTGTTAAAGCTTCAGGACGATTTTCTGCCCAAAACTGATTATCTTTTTCGTTAAGCGCAGCTTTTGCTGGATCTAATTTCTCGTAATAAAAAGCTTCGGGATGTGTTGTATCGAAATCGTAATTGTAATAATTCACCGTTTTATGCGCAAAAATACCTTTCGCACTTTCCTTTTTACTCAACAACGACATATCCAACATCGCGTATTCTTTTTTCGGATAGAAAATAGAATCATTTGGAATATCATATTCTAAATTCATGAAAATATTACGCACAAAATTCACATTCATTTCTTTCGTTGTCTCCATCACAACTTCTTTTACCGCATAGGCATCTTTCGAGATATATAATTCTCCTTTAAATGTCAATTCACCTTCGCGACGCGGATAATATTTGATTCGATAAGATTCTATTCCATCTACATCAACTGTATCTTTCAATTCATAATCATAAACCGCGAAACCATCTGTAGCAATTGGACTCACAAATTTGATATCCAAAATATTGACACGATTATCATAAATATCAATATCACGGAAAAGATTTTTTACCGTAGAAGCCACCACTTCATTTTTCTCGAAACCTGATGTTTTATTTGCAATTAATTCTCGACGTTCTTTTGTAGAAGGTTTATTAATTCCTGCAACATTGTAAATTGACTCATTCAAGAAAGCTGGTAAATATGTTTTTCCATTAATAGAAGAAGTATCTACTTTCTCGAAAACAAACTCCATTCCTTTAAAAATCTTACGTTTCATAAAAGTTGAATCGATATTACTAATATCAAATTGCAACTTTTCGTATTCATCATATTGATAATGTGGCGCTAATTTTAGCCCATTTTTCTTTTTACGCTTCCATACTTCACGCAAAATAGCATAAGCTGGATTTTCTTTCTTTTTAGGACGTTTTTTCTTTGCCGAAACAACCGCAGTTTGTAAATCTACCGTTCCGCCATCTTCTTCTGAAGTATTGTCTTCTGTTAAAAATAATTGAGCAATAAAATTATAATCGATTTTATTTTCGATAACATAATCAGAAGTTTCGTATCCATTTTTTGATACGACAATTTTATTTGTATTCGAACTAGATTCGATATAAAAAGTACCATCAGAGTTTGATGTTGCACTTACTTTAAGTTCTGGTAAACGAATATCTGCGTAAGGAATAGGCTTCTGAGTTTCAGAATCGATTACCTTTCCTTGAATTTTTACTTGCGCGTGCACAGACGCTAAAACAACTATAAAAAAAGCTGTTATATAACTTTTCATCAATTAGATTTGGTTAAAAAAATAAAGCCTAGCAAAATGTGTGCTAGACTTTACAAATATAGTTTATAAATCTTAATTATTTATACATCACAGCTTTTACAGCTTCAACTACATCTTTTGCATTAGGAATCCAAGTCTCATACAAGTTTGGAGCATAAGGCGCTGATGTATCTTTTGTTGTGATACGTTTGATTGGTGCATCTAAATAATCGAATGCTTTTTGTTGAACCATATACGTAATTTCTGAAGCAACTGAAGCGAAAGGCCAAGCTTCTTCTAAAACTACTAAACGATTTGTTTTCTTAACAGATTTGAAAATTGTATCGTAATCTAATGGACGAACTGTACGTAAATCAATTACTTCTACAGAAATTCCTTCTTTAGCTAATTCATCAGCAGCAATGTAAGCTTGCTTAATGATTTTCCCGAAAGAAACTAACGTTACATCTGTACCTTCACGTTTGATTTCTGCTTTACCAATTTCGATTGTGTATTCTTCATCTGGCATTTCCATTTTATCTCCATACATCTGTTCAGATTCCATGAAAATTACTGGATCGTTATCACGAATTGCAGATTTTAATAAACCTTTTGCATCATAAGGGTTTGAAGGAACAATTACTTTAAGACCTGGTACATTTGCATACCAATTCTCAAAAGCTTGTGAGTGTGTTGCACCTAATTGTCCTGCAGAAGCAGTAGGTCCTCTAAATACAATTGGACAGTTGAATTGTCCTCCTGACATTTGATAAATTTTTGCAGCGTTATTGATAATTTGGTCAATAGACACTAATGAGAAGTTGAATGTCATATATTCTACGATTGGACGACATCCCGTCATTGTAGATCCAATTGCGATTCCAGAAAAACCAGCCTCTGCGATTGGCGCATCAATTACACGTTCTGCTCCAAATTCGTCTAACATTCCTTTCGAAGCTTTGTACGCTCCGCTGTATTCTGCTACTTCTTCTCCAATTAAAAATATAGATTCATCGCGACGCATTTCTTCACTCATTGCCTCTGCGATTACTTCTCTAAATGTTTTTATAGCCATTTTATGCGATTTCGTTCTTTATTATATTTTTTCCTAAAGCAAATGTAATAAAAAACTTGCGAATTATTTAAAACGAATTCATTCAATAAAAAAATCCCAAAATAATCTAAAGTTATTTTGGGATCGAAAAATATTTAAAAAAGAATGTAATCTCTATTTTAGAACCAGCCTTTGTGACCTTCTACATATGTTTTATCAAACTCTTCGTCAGATTTAGTCAAATAAATAATCCCTTCAATAAATCCAATAAGTCCAGCAAATCCAAATGTTACAAAAGTGGCAATAATTTGAATAACTCCTTCTTTTGTATATCCTAAATAGAATTTATGAATTCCTAAATATCCTACTAAAATTCCTAAAATTCCAGCAATGATTTTTTTCTCTGATTTGTACGGCTGATTGTTTTCCATCGTTTTTAAAGTTTAAATAATAATTGTTTTTGTTGGTTACAAATTTAATTTGTCCATCATTCTTAAAAATCACTAGATATAATGATTTTGAATACTGTACAAATAAAATAAATCTGATCTTAATTTAAGGTTAACGATTTAACAATCTACTTTTTATAAAATCAATTGCTTTTCTTTACATTTGCATAAAATGGTGCTCAACGAGTGAGTTAAAAGGGAATTTGGTTCAATTCCAAAACTGTCCCCGCAACTGTAAATTCTAACATACTTTTTGTAAAAGAATAAGTCAGGAAACCTGCCATTGCTAACAAATTAATAGAAAATGTTTTCGGAGGAAAAACAGATTTTAATATGAAAAAACTTTTTCTTTGTTTTAATCTTATCGCTGGAATTGCTTTTGCACAGACGGATACCATCAATTTGAAACCTTTGATTTTGAACGATGCTTTTCTTAAAAATCATTACAAATCTCAAAGTATTATCAAACTTAATGATAGTATTTTAGAGCAAAATCCTAATCAACTGACGCAAGTTTTACAAGCGCAAACGCCAATTTATTTTAAAGAAAATGGACGAGGAATGGTTTCTTCGCCTTCGTTTCGTGGAACTTTAGCTTCGCATACAGCGGTAATTTGGAACGGAATAAATGTCAATTCGCAAACAACAGGACAAACGGATTTTAATTTATTTGCAAGTAATTCGTTTGACGGAATTTTAGTGAAACCAGGAGGCGGAAGTATTGCGTATGGAACAGGTTCTATCGGCGGTACAATTCATTTGTTGAATAAATTTGAGTATGACAAAGGTTTACAGCAAAAAATAAATTTAGGATACGGAAGTTACGATACATGGTCGGGAAAATATCAATTGAAATATAGTACAGAAAAATTTAGTTCTTCAATCGATTACGAACGAAATCAATCTGATAATGATTATAAAATTCCGAATCACATGAAGAAGAATTTGAATGGAAAATATTATTTCAATACAATTAATGGAAATTTTGGCTATAAAATTAATCCTGAAAACGAATTGAAACTTTATTCAATGTTCAATTTTGGAAAGCGCGAATTTCCTTTGGTTGACATTGGTTCAACGCCTTCTGGATACGAAAATCAGGATTACCGTTTGATGACAGAATGGAATTTCAATCCAAATGAAAAGTGGCAATCGCAGTTAAAATTGACATATATCCGAGAAGAAAACAGTTATTTCAACAATATTCACAAATCTTATTCGGACGATTTACAGGTGGATAATTATGTTTTAAAATATTATCTGAATCATCAATTGACTAATAATTTCGAGCTTTCATTTTTATCTGAAGCTAATTATAATCAAGGAAGTGGAAATAATTTGAATAAAAGCGATCAAAACTCAATCAATTTTGCCTTAATCGCGAAGCATAAATTATCAGATGTTTTGGAATACGAAGCGAGTATTCGTCAAGATTTTTCTGATACGTACCAAAATCCATTTATTTATTCATTGGGTTTTAATTTTCGTCCGATTCATTCGTATCAATTGAGAGGAAATGTTTCGAAAAATTTCAGAAATCCAACCTACAATGATTTATTTTGGAAAACTGGTGGAAATCCAGATTTGAAATCAGAATCAGCTTATCAATTTGAACTTGGAAATGATTTTATCAACAAAAATTTAAACATTCAAACCAATATTTTTTATAATAAGTTGAGTGATATGATTCAATGGATTCCGAGTTCGCAAAACACTTCTTATTGGGTTCCTGTGAACATCAACAAAGCTGAAACCTATGGTTTTGAAATGATTGGAAGCTACAAATGGAATGCATTTAGTTTCAATACAACTTATGCATACACCAAAACAAAAGATAAATTTAAAAATAAGGAATTGATGTATTCCCCAAATCATAAATGGACGGCGAGCGCACAATACACTTACAAACGTTTATCTGCTTTTCTACAAAATATTTATACAAGTAAAGTTTTTACCGATTCGGAAGAAGAAAGAACACTTGATGGTTTTTGGCTAACGAATTTAGGTTTAAATTTTACGATTTCACCACTTTATAGCGTTTCTATGAGTGTGAATAATGTGTTTAACCAAGAATATCAAACGCAAGAAAATCGTTGGCAACCCGGCACAAATTATAACATACAAATACAAATAAAATTTTAAAAAACTATGACTAAATTTAAATCAATCGCACTTATAGCCTTGGCAGGAGTATTTTTACAATCTTGTTCAAATGACGATGATGGGCCAAATAATGATCCTGAAAAAGGAAACTACTCGAAAGGAGTTTTTATTTTGAATGAAGGAGGTTTCAATTCAGCTAACGCAGAAATCACTTATTTTGATCCAACAAAAGATGTAAGTACAACAAATCCTATTCAAGAAATTTTCAAGACTGCGAACGCTGGTGCACAATTGGGTTCTGTAGGACAAAGCATGTATTTCAAAGGAAACAAAGCTTATATTGTTCTTAATGTTTCTAATAAAGTAGAAGTTGTAGACAACACAACTTTCAAAAAAATTAGTACAATTCCATCATCAGATAATATGAGCAACCCTCGTTATATCGTTTCTGATGATCAATTTTTGTATATCTCAAACTGGGGAGATCCTAATGTAACGACAGATGATTTTATTGCAAAATACAAAATCAGTGATTTAACATTTGTAGAAAAATATAAAGTAGATGAAGGTCCAGAAAAAATGATTCTTGACAATAACAAACTTTATGTTGCACAAAAAGGTGGCTGGGGAACAGGTAAAACAGTTACAATTATTGACCTTAAAACAAATGATAAAAAAAGTATAAATGTTGGTGATGTTCCGACAGATTTAACAATTCAAAACGGAAATTTATTTGTGCTTTCTCAAGGTGTTAATTGGGGAACTACTACAAAAGGAAAATTGGTTCGTTATAATTTAACTTCAGAAGATAAATTAGAAATGAATTTTCCTGATGGACAACATCCTAATTTCTTAGTTGCGGAGAATAGTAAATTGTATTACATCGTTAATAATTCTGTTTATTCTATGGCTACAAATGCAACAGCTTTGCCTACAAAAGCAGATTACATAACAGGTGCTGATAGTGTATATGGTTTCTATGTAAAAGGTGATACTTTTTATGTTTTAGACGCAAAAGATTACAATTCTAATGGACGATTATTAATTCAGAATGCACAAGGAGGTCTTAAAAATCCAGCAATTACAACTGGAGTTTCACCAAATTCTGTTTACATCAAATAATATTTCCTGAAAAATCAACATAAAAATATCTGAAGTTTAAACTTCAGATTTTTTTATGTTTTTCATTTTGAAAATTGTTTGTGAATTAAACCCTACAATCGCGAGTAAAATCAAACTATAACCGATCATTTGCATTAGAGAAACGGCTTCTTTGTAATAGAAAATTGCTAAAACAAAATTCATAATTGGATTCAAATAAATTAAAATTCCAACAGTTGAAGAGTCAATTCCTTTTAAAGCAAAATTGTTTAAGAACATTGGAATGATAGTGAACAAAATCACAATCATCATGATACATTGATAGAAAATTGTTTCGGTCGGAATTGGTCCTGAAAAGATGAAAACCAATGGTAACATCAGAATGGCTACAATTAATAATTGTGTCATCAACAAATTGAAACTATCAAAAACATTCAAACTTCTCTGAATAATGATATAGAGTGCAAATGTACAAGCTACAATCAAACTATAAACCAAGTCTATAAGATGACCTATAGAAATAACCAAACATGCTAAAAGACTAATACCAACTGCAATCCATTTTATTTTGGTCAAATGTTCTTTCAGAATAATGAAAGCCAAAACGGTAGTAATAATCGGGCAAACCAAGTACGAAAGCGATGCTGCTTGTACGCTAATATGATTCATCACGATAATAAACATCAACCAATTCGTCATCAAAATCAATGATCCGCCAACAATTAAACTTACTAATTTTTTCTGTTTCTTTTTATCAAATGATTTGAATAAATCATAATCAGCTTTCATCTTATTACGTCGAAATCCAACATTAATGACCACTAAAAAGAAAACGGAAACATACAATCTGAAAAATAGAATATCCAAAGGTGGATAACCGGCGATCGGTTTCAATCCGAAACTAAAAAATCCCCACATAAAGTAGGTTATAATGGCTGCAATGATATATTTTGATTGATTCATAAAAGAGGCATCAATTTGTACAAATGTATCGAATATCCAATTTGGAAATGATTATTTTTGCCTTAAATTTTATAGAAATGGAAAATCTTTTTACAGACGAATATTTTATGCGAATCGCCTTTAACGAAGCGGTTACAGCTTTCGAGCGAGACGAAATTCCAGTTGGAGCTGTGATTGTTTGCAACAACAAAATTATCGCGAAAGCACATAATCTAACGGAAACATTGACTGATGTTACAGCGCACGCAGAAATGCAAGCCATTACGTCTGCAGCAAATTATTTAGGTGGAAAGTACTTACAAGATTGCACATTGTATGTAACCTTAGAACCTTGCGTCATGTGCGGCGGAGCATTGTATTGGAGCCAAATCTCGAAAGTGGTTTATGGTGCTTCGGATGAAAAACGCGGTTTTAAAGCAAAAATTGGCGAATTACATCCAAAAACTGAAATTGTTTCGGGAATTATGGAAGAGAAATGCGGTCAATTGATGAAAGAATTTTTCCAACGTAAGCGCTAAATTGATTTCAAAATCGATAAAACCTCATCATAATTTTCTATAAAAGCCATGTGTCCGCCATCAAATTTGTACAAATGAATATTAGGTAAATTTGGAATTAAGATTAAAAATAATTCAGGATTAACTGTTTCATCATTCATTCCAACAATAATATAAATTCCACCTTTGAAATCATACAAAATCGACGAACGATCTGGACGCTGTCGCATTCCTTTCAAAGCTGCACAAACACCTTCAATTGGAGTTTTTAAAGCAATTTCTTTTACAAATTTCAACTCATCTTTGAATTGATCTCGATGATGCGCTGCAAATAAAGTAGGCATACTAAAACTCACCAACGCATTGAAATTTTTACGAGCAGTTTCACACGCTTTCAAACGTTGATTTTTCTTCGCTTCATCATCTGGTAAAGTCGAGGAGTTAATCAAAACAATATTTTCTACTCGTTCAGGAAAAAGATCAGCCAACGCACACGTCACATATCCTCCCATCGAATGTCCTACAAAAGCTACTTTTTCAAGATTTAATTCATCCAGAACTTCAATCACTTTTTCTGCCATTTCTTCCATCGTATTCACCTCTTGAAAATTTTCAGAATTTCCATGTCCAGGTAAATCAATTGTAATAATTTGATTGTGATGAAATAAATCATTCTGTAAACGATTCCATATTTTATGATTTTCCAAAAAACCATGTAAGAAAACTATAGGTTTCCCAACTCCAATACTTTCGTAGAACAACATATTTTGGTTCAGAATTTGTAATTAATTAAATACAAATTTACAACAATGAAAAAATATAATCCTATTATAATACTCACAATAGCTATTGGTGCTATTCTTATTTATTGTATTACAAGAAATAAATCACTTATAATTGGAGGTTCTGTACAAAAAGAAATTAAAAAAGATTCTTCTATTCAGGAAATTGCTTTTGCTTCTCCAAAGATTATGAATAATTCTGAATTGAAATTAATACAAGGAAAAGGTAAATTTGAAATTGAAAAAGTAGCAAAAGAAGAACAAACATTTAGTTTTAGAAATGATTCTTCTTCATCTGTTTTTATTCAAATAATTCCTCAAGATAAACTAGGAAACATTAGAATTAATCAACTTATCTCTCCAAATAATGAAAAAGATGGTCCTTTTGGACAAGAAATCAATTACGATTTAAACGAAAAAGGTTTGTATCAAATTCGAATTGGCGAAAGTTTGATGCAAGGCGATCCATTTGAAGGAAAATATACCTTGAAATTGCAGTTAAAATAGTTACTTTTACAACAGAATTTTTCTGTTATGAAATGGACTTTTATCGCTTTTATTACATTGATTACGCTTTATAGTTGTGAAGACAAATCTACACCAACCATTTATCCAAGCAAGATTGGAGTTGATTCTGCGTACAAGGATTTGGTAAAAAAAGATAAACCAACAACAGAAGATGTAATGAAAGAAGAAGTGGTAAAAACAGCTTCTCCTCAGAAAAAAGTTGTGATAAAACCTCAGCAAAAAATTATATCTAATACAGATAAAATTGTTCCTTTAAGCGCTAATAACACTACAGAGAATCTTGAAGTAAGTTATGCAAAAGCAAAAGCGGAACCGACTAAAATAGCGGGACAAACCAATACGTTTACGTTTAATGCAGATTCTGCAAAGAAAGTTTGGATCAAAATTTCTGCACAAGATTCTACAGCGAATATTAGAATTAATCACATCAAAGGACCTGCGGATTCTATAAAAGGTGGTCCTTTTGGCAAAGAAACCATTTTCGAATTACCTGCGCGTGGCGTGTATCAATTCTCGATTTCGGAGAAACCAACAACCCCAAAACCATACGCTGGGAAATATAAAGTTGAATTGAAATTATTGTGGAAATAAATCTATTTGTAATAGATTTTGTAGTTAAGTGAATGATTTTTCAAAATATCTTGTTTAATCATTTCACCATTAATTTCATTGTAATATTCGACTGATTTTTTTGTTACAATCAAATCAAAATAGCCATTTCCTTCGGGACAAAAAGGATTTTCGTAAGAAGTTTCTAAACCAATAAAATAGTTTTTGGCTTCGGAAGGTTTAAGTTTTAAATGAATCGGAAAAATATATTTTCCTTGATAATCTTTATCCACTTCAAACCATTTTTCTTCAATCAAACTTTGTTTATCCTCAATCGATTTTAGAATCATTGGTTTGAAATAATAATATTCGTTGCAATAATTTTTCTTTTTCACTTTTGATTCAAACAAAATTTCAATTGCGACAATTTCAATTTCTTTCTCATTTGGAAGTAATAAATTCGAAAATATTTTAAGTCCGAAACTTGTGTTATCCGTTAATCGAACCACTTGTTTAAACTTTGGACGAAATTGTTTGTAATTGGAATAATTCACTACCTCAACTTGATTGAGATTAATCGTATCCAACTTTTGAGCAAAACTCATCACAGAAAGTAAGAAAAGAATTAGAAACTTCATTTTATAAAAATAGAAAAAATTTTCAGTAAATGATTTTCTCAATTCATCCTAAAAAATCAACAATTCGTAAACATATATTTATACAAGTCTTTTGCTAACTATAGTTTTGATAAAAATTAACAACATGAAAACACTTATCAAAATCCTAAAAATCTTCTTTATTGCTCTAATTTCAATAATTACACTTATTTTTTTGTATTTATTTATTAGTAATAAAATTTTCTTAGCTTCTAAAAATGAAACAAATATTGGCTATCTAAAAAATAATAAAACAACAATTGACAGCAACTTTGATTCTCAGATTTTTGATAATAACTTCAACACTTCAAATGTTATTCTATTAGGTGAAATTCATGGTTTTGCTGACAATCAAAAATTAGATGAATTTATGTTTAAATATTTGAATAAGAATCTTGGATTCAACTATTACATTGCCGAAATGGACAGTTTAAATTCTAAAAAATTAAACACATTTCTAAGCTCCGATGTTAAAAATGAAAAATTATTAAAAGAAGTTGTTTTAGCTATTAAAAAAAGAATTCCTCAACAATCAAGTCAAGAGTTACTAAAAAAATGGAACAACTTGTATGATTACAATAAAACATTAAATGATTCATCTAAAATCGTTGTTTTGGGTATTGATACAAACTTTGATGATTCTAACAACAAAATTTCAAGAGATTCTGCAATGATTGAAAATTTTAATCATATCATTTCAAAGAATCATCTACAAAATGAAAAATTCTATGGATTATTTGGTCTTTTTCATACACTTCAAAAAAGTATGAATGATAAAGAAAAACCTTTTGCTGAAAGACTTTTAGACAATAAATATAACGTAACAAGCATCGTAAGTTATACATTGGACAGTGAAATGTATTTACCTAAAAATGATCAATTTCCTACTCCAGAAAATGAAAAAATAAACTGGGTAAATGCTGATGGACCGATGATGTTAATAAAAGGTATTCTTGATTTTAAAGAACTTGCAAAGTCTAATTCCATTTCAATTTTTAATCTTAATGCGAAAAATTCACCATACAAATCTTCTCAAAATTTAATTCAAATAAAGTCAAGATTATTTGGAGAAAACATTACGCCAAAAGAAAATTTAAAAACAACTGATTATTTTCAATACGTTGCAATTCTTCGTAATTCTGAAGCATTAACTCCAATTCAATAAAAAAAACGGAATCTTATAGATTCCGTTTTTTTTTATTTTCCTTATATCGATTAAATCAAATTCAAAACTTGTTCTAAATCTTCTAATAAGTCATCTATATCTTCGATACCAACAGACAAACGAATTAAATCATCTGTAATACCAATTTCAGCACGTTTCTCAGCAGGAATAGACGCATGTGTCATCGTAGCTGGGTGATTTGCTAATGATTCAACACCACCTAAAGATTCAGCCAAAGTGAAAACTTTTAAGTTTTCTAAAATTTTGAAAGCATCTTCTTTCTTCCCAGAAGTCAACGTAAACGTTACCATTCCTCCGAAATCTTTCATTTGTTTTTTCGCAATTTCGTGTTGCGGATGATTTTCCAAACCTGGATAATACGTGTGCGCAACTTTTGGATGAGCCTCTAAAAATTGTGCGATCTTCATTCCGTTTGAACAGTGACGATCCATACGAACAGCCAAAGTTTTGATTCCACGTAAAACTAAGTAAGAATCTTGTGGTCCTAAAATTCCTCCTGTTGCAAATAAATTGAAGTGAACATCAGTTGCCAATTGCTCTGAATTAACCACAATTGCTCCAGCAACTAAATCTGAGTGACCTCCTAAATATTTTGTTGCAGAATGCATCACTATATCTGCTCCCAACTCAATTGGTCGTTGTAAATAAGGCGAAGCAAATGTATTATCAACAGCGACTAAAATATCAGATTTTTTTGCTTTTACAGCATCATTTACCGCTTTGATATCAACCACTTTCATCAATGGATTTGTAGGTGTTTCAACCCAAACCATTTTTGTATTATCATTGATTAAAACAACAACAGCCTCAACATTTGTCATATCTACGAAATGGAATTTCAATCCAAATTTTTCATAAACACGTGTAAACAAACGGTAAGAACCTCCATATAAATCGTCCATCGCGATGATTTCATCACCTGGTTTAAATAATTTTAATACACCATCGATTGCTGCCAAACCAGAACCAAATGCAAAACCTGCAACTCCACCTTCGATAGATGCTAATGCATTTTCTAAAGCAGTTCTTGTTGGATTTGCACCACGAGAATATTCGTATCCTTTGTAATCTCCAGGTGATCTTTGTGCGAATGTTGATGTTTGGTAAATTGGAGTCATTACGGCTCCTGTAGAAGGGTCATGTTGTTGACCTCCATGTATAGCTTTTGTATTGAATTTCATTGTAAATGCTTTTAACTATAGCAAATATATGGAGTTTTATTTATTCTTTGTTTTAAAGATTTGTTAGAATTTATTTCGGGAGATTAACTAAACAATTCGTATAAAACTTGTAATGATTTTGGCTTCTTAAAATTATTGGTGTGAATTTGATAGTACTTCACTAGAATTTCGAGTAAAAGAGAACGTTGCGATTGGTTGAATGTATTTTTTGAATCTTCGGAAAAGTGTAATTCTAACAATTTTTTGAACAAAACAGCTTCATCTGCTTTCAACATATTGATAGATGAATTCGAATTTGTGAAAAATCCATTTTCTAAATCGAATAGATTTCCATCAATTTCTAAGTTGGGATAAAAACCAAGAAAATGTGATAATTGAATTAAAAAAATCAAATGAAAATCTGCAAAATCATCTTTTTTTTGATCAAATTCTTTTAACGAATGTTCAATGTAAAAATATAATTCTGGATTATCTGATTCTTCTTTTAGAACTAAGTTTAGGATTTCAGCTAAGAAAAAAACAATCGCCGATTTGATGGGATGAAAATGCAACGATTCATAATAATGCGACGTCTGAGCTGATTTTAAGAAAACCAATTGTTGTTCATTTGATTTCGGTTGAAAGCTCAAATCTATTTCTGCTAGCGGAAAATACAACGAAGTATTTCGCTTTTTTTTGGAGAAAACTCCTTTTGCTATAAATGATTTAAGGCCAAAATCTTGTGTATAACAACGAATAATTAAACTCGTGTCACCATATTTTAAGCTTGAAAGTACAATGGCTTTGGTTTCTAAAATTTTCATTAACGGACAACTGCAATTTTTAATGTTTTGGTTTCTGTACCATCAGCATTTGTCATCAAAACTAAGTAAATTCCAGAAGCTACTGGCTTTCCTTTTGCATTATTTGTGTTCCATTCTACAATTCCTCCTTCTGCTTTTTTCTCAAAAAGTAAATTTCCAACAATATCTGTAATCTTAACCAACGCACGATTTGGAAGATTTTTTATCGTGACATTCCCCTTATATTCTGGACGATAAGGATTAGGATAAGCAATTGCATTGTTAAAATTATTCGCTTCTGTCGATACATCTCCGTTATACGAAACCACACCTTTTTCCGTTGCAAAATATACTTTTCCTGTCGATTCATCAATCGAAACATCGTACACAACATCCGAAGGTAAAGGTGAATTTTTAGACGTAAAATGTAATTTCGTCGTTTCTCCACTATCCGAAACATAATAAACTCCTGCCCCATTTGTTGCAATCCATTTATTATTTGCGTTATCTACTTTTATAGCGTAAATCCCAACATCAGTTAACAACGCTTCCGGAATTCCATCTTGAATAATAACAACAGGCTCGGCAATTATATTATTAGAACTTACAGCATTATCAGCTCCGTACAACACAACTAAACCTTGCCCTGTTCCGATCCAAAGATTTCCACTTTTATCAAGTGAAACTGTATGTACATCATCACTTGGTAAGTCTCCATTTGCAACTTTTATATTTACAATCTCTTTAAAATTTGAGTTATCCACAACAGAGATTCCACCATAACGTGCATTAGGAAAAAAAGTATATTGGCTACCTGCTATAGGTTTTACAGCAGTAGAAGCTATATTTTTTTCAGATCCAATAATTTCCCAAGAAGTATTTCCATTCTTTCTTCTTGCATAATAATTAAATTTTGAATCAGGATATCCAGCACCTGCCGCTTTATCTACAGGAAAAGAAGCTGCAACATATAGATTTCCTAAAAGATCGTAATTAAGACCTGCTATTCTTGAACTAGAAAAATCATTTTTTTGTAAAATTATTTTTGGCTCATCGTTATCTGCTAAATTAAACTCTAACACATCTCGTCGTCCATCTACATCTCTAACATCATAATTATAAGATCCTACTACAAATTTATTATCATCTAATGGATTCACTTCTACTTGTACTATATCTTTTGCTTTAATTTTTGAGAAAGAAAAATGTTTCCAATTTTTACTATCGTAATATGAAAAACCATCTACATTTTCAGCTGGAGTATTATAAACATCTCCCATTCCTCCTGGTGCAATCCAGACTTTACTTTTAGCTGTTGATACAGACCAAGCTTTATTATTGAAAGGTCCATCGGGATAAAATTCTTTATGATTAGATAAATTAATAATTCCATGATTTACAGATCCTCCAAAATAAATATTGTTAATAAAAATTCCTGTGTTGAAGTTTATAACATTTCCATCTTGATCATTTTTAGAATAATGTACACCACTCAAATCAGAAACTTGATTGTTTTGAGTAACAATTAATTGTCCATTAGATGATTTTAAATTAAGAATTGTATTATAAGAACCCACTGAAGAGCCATTTAAAGTTTTCAATTCATTGTTTACCGAATAATAAATCTCATTTTCAAATAATTCTATATTCGAAATATTTTGTCCCAAATTTTTGTATTGCCATTTATTAATATTTGGATTATTTATTTTCTTATCCGATAATTCACTAAAAAAAATTCCTTTTGAAGTTGCAATATAAAGTATAGAAGATTGTGGTTCTATTTTTTTAAAAACTAAAGCATCATTTACAATTACATCATTAAAAATTTGATCTATAATTTTGATAGAATTTGTGCGTGTCGTTTCTTTAAATTCTTCATCTTTTAAATCGAAAGAAACAATTCCAAAAGCTCCAGAAATAAACGCAATGCCATCATTTATAAAAATATGATTGACTTTTTTATCACCCGAAAAACCATTCCATTTGATATCCAAAACCATTGTCGATTCTCCAGATTTCAATAAATCTAAACCTCCATTTTCATACCCAACTAAAAACGAATCCGAATCTTTATCATAAGCCATTGCAGAAACCCCAACATTGTTCAAAAAATTGGTTTTATTTAGTTTAATCCAATCACTTGTTGGATTTAGAGGATTGAACAAGAAAATTCCGTTTTCAGTTCCACAATAAATCACACCATTTACTTCTTCCAACAATTTCACATTATTGTAAGAAAAAAGATCAGTCCAACGCACTTTATCATTTTGAGCGTTTAAACTTGTGAAAATCATGGTGATGAAAATGAACAATTTTGTCTTCATAATGCACAAAAATACTGTAATTTATAACAAAATAACTTGCTAAAAATTGTATTGCTTGTTACAATAAATCATAAAATTTACCTGGAAGAGTAGAAATTATTTGTTTCAATTCTAAATCTAATAAAACTGGCATCAATTCGTAGGATTTCAAATTTAAGTCAAAAGACATTTTATCAATATGTTGTTTTCCATTGGTTTTGAGATAATTTACAATTAAATTTTCATCATTAGAAAACTCAATAAACAAATCTATTTGTTTTGGTTTCTTCTTCGAATTGAAGTTAAAATAATCAATAATATCTTTCGAATTTTCGACCAAATAAGCTTGATGAGATTTTATCAAATAATTACACCCAATACTCAACGCATCCGTTGATTTCCCTGGCAAAGCAAACACTTCTCGATTATATTCATTTGCAAATTTTGCAGTCACCAAACTTCCACCTTTAAAAGCAGATTCTACCACAATTGTAACATCTGATAAGCCTGCAATAATCCGATTTCGTTGCAAAAAAGCTTCAGGTGTAGCAATTTTAAAACTTGGTTGCTCCGTTATCCAACCTCCTTTTTGTAAAATTTCAATCGCAATTTTTTTGTGAGTAGCAGGATAAATTCGTTCAAAATTTGTTCCCATTACCGACCATGTTGCAACATTATTTTTGAGCGCATTTGTATGTGCTTCTATATCGCAACCGTACGCCAATCCACTCACAATTGTAACATCAAAATCTGCTAAACCTTCGATTAATTCAGTAATAAAATTTCGTCCATAATTAGTCATTTTTCGCGTACCAACAATCGAAATCTTTTTGTTATTGAATTGATTAAATTCTAAACTTCCTTTACAAAAAATCACCAAAGGTGCATCAATACATTCTTTTAAGAATTGTGGATAAGCTTCATCATAAAAAGTTAAAATATTGATTTGATTATTTTTACAATATTCTATTTCGTTAAAAGCTAAATCTAACCATTTTTTATTCCCAAAATCTTTGCTTATTTGCTGTCCAATTCCCGAAATTTGCAGCAAATCTTTTGGTTTACAATTCCAAGCAGCCTGTGCTGAACCAAAAAATTGAATAATTTTTCGAGCTGTGATATCGCCAATTCCTTTCTGAAAAGAAAGTGCTAAAATATATGGTAAATCGGTTTGCATTTTGTTAAATTACTAATATTAAACCAACTAAGCAGAATTTTAAGTATTTATTTTTTGCTAAATCTAAAAAAAATGTTAATTTCGTAGTATGAGGTTAGAAGAGCATATTAGTCAATTATTATTTCAGCACGATTGTGTAATCGTTCCAAACTTTGGTGCGTTTATCTCAAACACTGCTAATGTGGCGTTTGACGAGCAAACAAACACATTTATTCCACCAAGAAAAGAGCTTTCTTTCAATACAACTTTAACAAAAAGTGATGGTGTTTTGGTGAATAAAATTGTAGAAGATGAGCCAATGTCTTTTGAAAATGCGCAAACATTTTTGAATGAACAAGTTTATTTTTGGCAAGAACATTTGAAAAATGGAAAAGTTTTAACCTTACAAAATATCGGATCATTACAATTTAATGACGCTGGAAAAATTGACTTCAAACCAGAAAATGCTCAAAATTATTTCATCGCCGCTTACGGTCTTTCAAATTTACAAGCCAATTACATTTTAGATTCGTCTAAAACTAAAACCTCTAACAAACACATGTCAAAATTTTTAGCCGCAGCCTCATTAATTCCCATTATTGTTGGTGGCTTCCTATATTTTAATACGCCGCAACCCGTACAAGAATTCGTAACAGAACAATGGAGCGGTTTGGTTTTACCAATGATTGGTAAAGATGACGCAACCAAAACTGAAAAACCTACAGTGCAATACGATGTGTATAATATGCCGCAAACGATTGCTGAGCCTTCTTTAGTTGAATATCAGATTGCCGAAACGGTAACGAAAACAGATACAATTGAAACGCCTAAAAAAGTTGAAATTACAGTTGTAAAGGAAACGAAACTGAATGAAACTGAAAAGGAGATTACGGCAATTGTAAAGGAAAAGCCTTCGACAAAAGAAATTGTAAAAACAGAAACAAAAAAATTAACGAAAGTTGAAGCTCCTAAAACAGCTGAAAAGAAAGTTGAGGACAAAAAAGAAGTTGCAACTAAAACAACTTCAAAATCTAACAATAAAAAATATCAAGTAATTGCGGCTTCGCTTAAACGTCAAGAAGATGCTGATCGTTTGGTTCGAGAATTGAAAAAACAAGGTTACAAAGATGCAGGAGTTTCTTATGTAAAAGGTCGCTATTATTATGTTACATATAGCAGCTTCAATAACATAGAAGACGCGCAAAAATATATGAATGATGTGAATAAAAAGTCTCCTGGAACTTGGGTTAGAACTGAAAATTAAATCATTTTTTAATACAATATAAATCGAAATAAGCTGCCCAAAAGGCAGCTTATTTCTTTGTTAGAATGAATATGAAAACTACTTCCAGCCACCACCTAAACTTTTGTATATAGCGACAACTGTACTTAATTGTTTTTCTTTTGTTTCGATTAATTCCATTTTTGCATCCAATAAATCACGTTGAGTTGTTAACACTTCTAGATAATCTGCACGATTATTTTTGAACAACTGATTCGCAATATCAATAGATTCTACAAGTGCTTTCGCCTGTTTATCTTTGTACGAATAACTTTGTTCTAAGTTATTAATCTTCGACATTTGATTTGACACTTCTAAATAAGCATTTAAAATCGTTTTATCATATTCGTACAACGCTTGTATTTGATGAGCATTTGCTGTATTAAACTCCGCTTTTATCGCACTTTTATTGATTAAAGGCGCAGCTAATTCTCCAGCCAACGAATATAAAATAGACTCTGGCATTTTTACCAAATAAGATGGTTTGAACGCATTTAGTCCTAAAGCCGCAGAAATATTAAGTGACGGATAAAACTCTGCACGAGCCACTTTCACATCTAAAGCAGAAGCTTTTAACTCTAATTCTGCTTGTTTGATATCAGGACGATTTGATAATAATTCAGAAGGAATTCCTGCATGTACTGTTTGTGGAATCAAATCCATAAATGACGAACCATCACGTTTTATCTTTTGCGGATATCTTCCCAATAAAGCATTAATCCTATTCTCGGTTTCCGTAATATCTTGTTTAATATTAAACTCTTCGCTTTCTGATTTTAATAATTCTGCTTCAAATTTCTTCACCGCTAATTCAGTTTCACGCGCTGCTTCCTTTTGAATTTTAACTACACGAAGTGATTCTTTCTGTAACTCAATATTTCGATGAATTAATTCCAATTGACTATCTAAAGACAATAATTCATAATAAGACGATGCGATCTCTGAAATTAAATTTGTCAAAACAAAATTCTTTCCTTCTACCGTTGATAAATATCGCGCAATCGAAGCATCTTTCGAATTACGTAATTTTTTCCAAATATCAACTTCCCAATCAGCGCTCAATCCAATCGCATAATCCATCAAAGGATCAGGCATTTCTTTCCCGGGTTTTATCTCAGTCGAAGCATCACCAGCACCTTGACTTGTATAACGACCAACTTTCTCAACTCCAATTCCTGCATTTGCTGAAACATTTGGCGATAATTTTCCGTTTTTGTACAACACTTCATTTTTAGAAATCTCAATTTCTTGAAGTGTAATCATCAATTCTTGGTTATTTTTTAACGCTTCTTCAATCAAAACGACCAAATTTGGATCAGTAAAAAATTGTTTCCAAGGCGTCAACCCAGAACTTGGTGCATCATCATTTTGCACATTTTGATAAGCTTCTGGAATTTTTGGTGCTTGATGATTTTCAATCTCTTTGCTTACCGCAGGAGCTTTACAGCTCCAAATCATTGTTCCAAAAAGACTTATTGCAATTATATTTTTTAAACTATTTTTATTCATCTTCCGTGATTTCTTCTGTTAAAGGATTTTCATCTTCATATTTCACCAATTGCATTTTATCCGCCAAAGCGCCAAACGCAACATATAAACCGGGTACAATAAACAACCCGAAAATAGTTCCGAACAACATTCCGCCTGCAGCAGCAGTACCAATTGTTCTATTTCCTACTGCTCCCGGACCAGAAGCAATAACCAACGGAATAAGACCTGCAATAAACGCAAATGATGTCATCAAAATTGGACGGAAACGAACACCCGCACCTTCAATCGCTGATTTTACAATTGATAAACCTTCGTTATGTTTTTGTACTGCAAACTCAATAATCAACACCGCATTTTTACCGAGAAGTCCAATCAACATCACCATTGCAACTTGTGCATAAATATTATTTTCTAATCCTAATAATTTCAAGAAGAAAAATGCTCCGAAAATCCCTGTTGGTAGTGAAATGATAACTGGTAAAGGCAAAATAAAACTTTCGTATTGTGCTGCTAAAATCATGTAAACGAAAATTAAACAAATGGCGAAAATAATCACTGCTTCATTTCCACGAGAAACCTCATCTTTCGATATTCCTGCCCAATCAATTCCAAAACCACGAGGCAAAGTATTCTTAGCTACTTCATTAATCGCTGCAATCGCTTGTCCACTACTATAACCAGAAGCTGGCGTACCACTAATTTCTGCTGCATTATACATATTGTGACGCGTAATTTCTGATAAACCATATACTTTTTCAATTTTCATGAAAGCTGAATATGGAACCATTTCACCTTGATCATTTTTCACATACAATTTCAATAAATCTTCCGGTAGCGCACGATATTCTGGCGAAGCTTGTACCATCACTTTATAAGGTCGGTCAAATTTGATGAAACTTGTTTCGTAATTAGAACCAACTAATGTTGATAAATTATCCATCGCATTTTCGATCGAAACTCCTTTTTGTTCGGCAATATCATTATCAATTTTCAAGACATATTGAGGAAAGGAAGCACTATAAAATGTGAATACAGAGCTCAATTTTGGACGACGAGTTAATTCTTTTATAAAATCACGGCTCACTTCTTCCATTTTATGATAATCTCCACTACCCGCTTTATCCAATAATCTCAACTCGAAACCTCCTGCAGCTCCATATCCAGGAACAGATGGTGGTTGAAAATATTCGATATTCGCACCATTAATATTTCCAGCTTTTTCTTCTAATTCTTTGATGATTTCTTCCGCAGACTTAGAACGTTCGTCCCAACTTTTCAAGTTAATTAAACAAGTTCCAGAGTTTGCTCCTGTACCTTCTGTCAAAATCTCATAACCAGCCAAAGATGAAACTGATGAAACGCCATCAATTCCTTCCGCTATTTTTTGTAATTTTTGAGAAACTTCATTCGTTCTTTCTAACGTAGAACCTGGAGGTGTTTGAATAATTGCATAAAACATTCCTTGGTCTTCGTTTGGAATAAATCCAGAAGGCAAACTATTATTCAAAAAGAAAACTCCAGCGCAAAATGCAAGTAAAATTCCGAATGTAACAGTTCGTTTGTTAACTGTTTTGGTTAAAACTTTTTCGTATTTAAAAGAACCTTTGTTGAACAAATTATTAAACTTCAACAAAAATTTATTTAGCATCGTTTTCTTTCTTGGTTGATTATGATTATTTTTCAAAATCATTGCACACAAAGCTGGTGTAAGCGTTAAGGCAACAATTCCTGATAAAATAATTGATGTTGCCATCGTAATCGAAAATTGACGATAAAAAATTCCAACTGGACCAGACATAAACGCAACTGGAATAAAAACAGCTGCCATTACAAATGTGATTGCTATAATTGCTCCACTAATTTCGCGCATCGCTTCTTCCGTCGCTCGTAAAGGCGAGAGATTTTTCTCTTCCATCTTGGCGTGGACAGCCTCTATCACCACAATCGCATCATCGACGACAACTCCAATCGCCATAACTAAGGCAAATAATGAAATCAAGTTTAATGTAATTCCAAAGAAACTCATTAACGCAAAAGTTCCGACCAAAGAAACAGGAACCGCCAACGCAGGAATCAATGTAGAACGCCAGTCACCTAAGAATAAAAACACAACAATCCCAACTAAAACGAAAGCTTCAAAAAGTGTATGTACCACTTTTTCCATTGAAGCATCTAAGAATTTCGAAACGTCATATGAAATCTCGTAATCCATTCCTTTTGGTAAATTATTCTCTTTAAGATCAGCCATTAATGCTTTGATATTTTTAATCACTTCACTCGCATTACTTCCGTACGATTGTTTTATCACAATTGCGGCAGAAGGTTTTCCGTTCAATGTTGAGTAAATATCATACATCGAACTTCCGAATTCTATATCAGCAACATCTTTTAAACGTAAGATTTCTCCATCAGGATTTGCTCTTAAAATGATGTTTCCATATTGTTCTTTTGTGTTATATCGACCTGAATATTTTAATACATATTCAAAAGCTTCTGAACGTTTTCCAGAACTTTCCCCTGTTTTCCCTGGCGAAGCTTCAATACTTTGTTCATCCAACGCTTTCATCACATCATCCGCAGAAATATTATAGGCTTGCATTCTATCTGGTTTTAACCAAACACGCATTGCATATTCTCGGTTTCCTAAAATATCTGCATCTCCAACTCCATTAATACGTTTCAACTCAGATAAAATATTGATATCTGCATAATTATATAAAAATTGTTGGTCAGCTTTTGGATCGTTACTGTACAAGTTAATGTACATCAACATGTTTGATTCTTCGCGTGTAATTTTCACTCCTTCGCGAACTACTAAAGGCGGAAGTTTATTGACAACCGAAGAAACACGGTTTTGCACATTTACAGCTGCAATATTGGGATCAGTTCCTAAATCAAATATCACTTGAATAGACGCTTCACCGTCATTCCCAGCATCAGATGTAATATATTTCATTCCTGGAACACCATTTAGCGCACGTTCTAATGGAATTACCACCGATTTGATTAATAATTCATTATTTGCACCCGGATATTCCGCTGTAATATTCACCTTTGGTGGCGAAATTGAAGGGAACTGCGTTACGGGTAATTTGACTAATGATAGAATTCCTAAGAAAACTATAATCAACGAAATGACAATCGATAGAACGGGTCTTCGAATAAATTTATCAAACATAACTTTGAATTTTTTAGATTAGTTTGATTTTAATTTCAACGATGAAAGAACTTTTCTTGGTGCAATAAATTTCGTTTTGATTTTATCATCATCTTTCACTTTCTGAACACCCTCTAACAAAATATTATCTTTCTCCGAAAGTCCGCTTTCTACCACATAAACATCAGGCATTTCTAGACCAATCGTGATATTTCTCGATTTGACAACACCATTTTTATCTACTACAAAAACATAGGTTTTATCTTGAATTTCGTAGGTTGCTTTTTGTGGAATTAATAAAGCATCATGTAACGGAACTGTCATTTTTACTTTCCCTGTTTCACCATTTCTTAACAGATGATTTGGATTTGCAAAACGTGCACGAAACGCAATATTTCCTGTTTCGTTGTTAAATTCTCCTTCTATCGTTTCTACCAAACCTTTTTCTGGTAAAGGTTTATTATTCGCCATAATCAACGAAACTTGTTTATTCGCTCTATCTTGAATATTTGTTTGATAATCTAAATATTCAGGTTCAGAAACGTTGAAATAAGCAAACATTGATGAGTTATCAGATAAATTTGTTAATAACATTCCTTCGTCAATCAAGCTTCCCAATTTCATAGGAATTCTATCAATAACACCAGAAAATGGTGCACGAATATCTGTAAATGATAAATGTAATTGAGCCAATTGCATTTCTGCTTTCGATTTTTCTAATCGTGCTTGCGCAATGGCTTTTTCGTTCTTAGAAACGACATTATTATCAGCCAAAGTTGCTGAATTTTGTAATTCAATTTGTGCCTCTTTTACCTCAGCTTTCGATTTTAAATATTCGGCTTGATACATCGAAGGCATAATGCGAAACAACAATTGACCAGCTTGTACATGTTGACCTTCATCCACAAAAACTTTTTGCAAATAACCTTTTTCTTGCGCACGAATTTCGATGTTTCGTACCGATTGAATTTGGGCTACATAATCCTTATCTACAATCGTATCCATTTTGATTGGCGTTGTGATTGGATAATCTTTCACTTCTTCTTTTTCCTGTTTTTTTGATGAACAACTTGTTGTCAACAATACAGTACTTAGAGCTACAAATAATGCGACTCTTTTCATAATTCTTCTAACTATTAAATGTAAAATTTGATGAAATGGATTTCTTGGCAGAAGTAGTTTTACCAAAAAATATTACATACAAAAATTGGTTAACATTCAGCTATTCATGAACTGAACACTAATTTTTGGTGTAATTTTAAAAATTTAAGAAATCAATCAAATTCTGATTGTACGTAACAAAATGTACTTACAACTCGAAAATTTGATGGTTTTATTGTAGAAGATGTGCTTCTTTCTTAAACCTTGAATCATAAAGTTTAAAACCAGAACAACACTTAATAGTTTGATACAAGTTTCTAAATCGATTTTGTTTGATGTCTGAAAATCATCATCAATCGTTTCGATACTTGGATTAAATTCTTGAAATTGATTTGAATTTGAAGTTTTAGAAAATTTAGTTTCAACAATTTTACTTGCGTGATAAATATGTGTATTATCGTTAACAACTGTCTGCGAAGTTAAATTTCCTTGAAAATGTTGAGTACCCGCAAACACTTTAGTTTCCGCAAAAAATAGCAGAAATAAAGCAGACAGCAAGTATGTGATAAACATTTTCATAATTCTGTTCAAATGTAAGACTTGAAATAATACAATAATCTATATTAACATTTTTTAACTATAAAATTTTATTGATTTAATAAAAAACTCAATTACAAATACTTAACACAACGATAATAACTGTTTCAAAACTCGAATATTTTGTTGAAATTTGCACCCAACAAACAAAAGTTTATGGCGAAAGCAAAAACAGCAAAAGAGTCGTTAGCAGTAATGACAAACTTGGTTTTACCGAATGAAACCAACAACTTAGGAAACATGTTCGGAGGCGAATTATTGGCTTCTATGGACAGAATTTCTTCTATTTCTGCGAAAATGCATGGTGGAAGTTTTTTGGTTGTAACAGCAAGTGTCAATCACGTTGCGTTTAACATTCCGATTCCGATGGGAAGTACAGTGAAGTTAGAATCTAAAGTAACTCGCGCATTCAAATCATCGATGGAAGTGTATGTTGATGTCTATGTTTACGATTACGAAAATTGTGTTTATAACCAAACAAATAGCGGTATTTATACATTTGTAGCCGTTGATAATGATAATAAACCTGTTCAAGTCCCTGAATTAATTCCAGAATCTGAACAAGAAATCGAGCGTTATGAAGCTGCTTTGCGTCGTAAACAATTAAGTTTGATTTTGGCTGGCAGAATGAATCCTGCTGATGCACACGAATTAAAATCGTTGTTTATTACAGAATAAAATAAAAAAGTCGAAACAATGTTTCGACTTTTTTATTGATATAATTTTTTAACCTTTTCCAGCTAAACGATCCACCACATATTCTATTTGTGTTTTCCCGTGTGGTTTTGGTTTTCCTTCTGCATCTAAATTTACCATCGTAATTCGATCGACTGTAATAATGGTTTCATGCGTCATTTTGTTACGTACTTCGCATTGTAAAACCAATGAAGTTGTTCCAAATTTCACCACTTCAATTCCAATTTCTACAATATCACCTTCACGAGCCGAAGCCATAAAGTTGATTTCCGACATATATTTGGTCACAACATGCGAATTTTCTAATTGCACAATGCTATACAACGCCGCTTCTTCATCAATCCAAGCCAAAAGCTTTCCTCCAAAAAGTGTTTTGTTTGGGTTAAGATCTTCTGGTTTTACCCATTTACGAGTGTGAAATTTCATAGTTTTCTATTTTAAGTTCTTGCTTATTTTCTGTTGCCAAATGATTCGCATCCGAAATAAACTTGACTAAATTTACAGCATATTTTCCATCTAACAAAGATTCATTATGACGGATTAACGCGTCAGAAATTTCGGCAATGGCGTTAGGATGAAAATTCTTTTGTTCAGTAGAAATTTTGTTTGAACAACACACATTTTTTAAATCAGAATAAATCATTTGATTAAGATATTGATCTCCAATCTTTATTGTTCCTTTTTCAGCAATAAGCGTGATATTACTTTCGAAATTTTTATTGAAAACTGACGTTGTATAAATCATATGTCCGATTGCTCCATCGGCAGTAAAATCAACACAACCCGAATCATCAAATTCTGTCACTTCTTGATGCGTAAAATTGAAACTTTTTGAATTTGTACAAATTACCTCATCAAACCAAAAATTCATGATATCAACAAAATGCGAAAATTGAGTAAATAAAACACCTCCATCCATTTCTTGGTTTCCGTGCCATTCACGCAACTTGTAATAATTCTTGTTACGATTCCAATAGCAATTAATATTCACCATGAAAATTTTCCCTAATGAATTATTATCTATCAAATTCTTTACATATTGCACAACTGGAGAAAAACGAAGCTGCATCGACGTAAAAACTCTAAGTTTCTTTTCGTCAGCAACTTTCAGTATTTCAGTAATATCTTCTACAGTTAATGCAATTGGTTTTTCAATCAAAACATTTTTTCCCGCTTTTAAACAACGAATCGCATGTTCGCGGTGCAAACCATTTGGCGTAGCAATCACAACAACATCAGTTTCTTGATCTTCGTTCAGAAAACTTTCAAGTGTTGAATAACCTTTGAAAGGTAAATCTTCTGGTAAATTGAAATCAATCACCGAAATTAATTGCGCATTTTCCGTTTCTTCTATCGCTTGTTGATGTACACGTCCAATATGACCGTAGCCTAAAATGGAAAAATTCTTCATTGAATTTATTTAATAATTTTTTCTAATATCTTTTGTGTGATTAGATAAGTTGGTTTTACACCTGTTAATCCTAAACCTCCAGAAGCCAATGTACTTCCTGTTTCTAACGGATTATCAGAAGCGTAATAAGCATACATTACTTTAACATCTTTATCAATGTGATGTCTAATTTTTGACGCAACCTGAATCGCTTTTTGATAATGCGCACCTTCCATTTCTAATCCAATCGCTTGGAAAGACGAATTTTTGAAATACTCTAAAACGTCTTTATTTTGTAATGATGTTCCTAAAACCGAAATCATTGGTCCTTCGTAAACACCTAAACCTTGTCCTTCGAAATCTGCAGCGGTTAATTCGTTATCAAAAACATAATTATCTGTTGTTCCTTCGAAAACGTGTGCTGTCGCAATCATTATATCACCTTTTATTCCTTCAAGAATACCAGCTTTACCCATAATCGCAACAGATTTTACATTCATTTTGAATTTTACATCTCCTACTTTGTATGGTTTCAACAACTCATCCATCGCCTCAAATGCTTGCTCACCAAAGGCATAATCCATTACAATAATCACCTCATTGTTCTTATCTTTTGCATAAGAAAACGCAGAATTGGCAATGTTTACTTTAGATAAATCAATAATCTGAACATCGATATTTGTTCCTGATTGATCTTTGATGTAAACTAAACCATTTTGTTGAGTGTATTCATTTAACGAATCACGCAACATTTTGTTGTTTGCCGCACTCAAATCTTCGTAAATTTCTACACCATCATTTTTGTATTTTCTTTTTAATCCATCATAGGCATACAACATGTTAGACACACTATGCATATTAGCAGAAATAATGTGAATGTTTTTATCTTGAAGATTATTTTCGAATAATACACGTTTGATTTCATTCGCCCATTTTTCTCCAATCATATGATGACCAATCGATTCACGTAAAGTTGACGTAAATGTAATTTCACGTTTCTTTGTTCCGATACGATCTTGTTGGCTAGTATAGCCCATCCAATAAACTACACGGAAAAAATAATCTTTGTCGTCTGCTTTACTGAAATAATGATGAATTTCTTGTGTTTCTTCAAATGTTCTTCCTAAAATCGTCGATAAATGCATCAAAGCAACTTCGCGTTCTTTTCGAGAAATTTCAACTTCATTAAATGCAACATTTTCGATAAATTCCCACGCTCTACTTTTAGAAAGTGTTTCGTTACTAAATGCTCTATTTCTGATTTTATCCGCTTCGTTATATAAAAACGTTAAGTGCGTTAACACATCATAAATGTCAGAACGACCGCGAGAAATTTCGATATTCATCTGGTCATCATCAATTCTATAACAAAAACGACGACGTTTTGCAGGAATAATTGGTGTAAAAATAGAACGATCATAGCCTTCGTCAGATGTAAAAGACACATATGGCGTTTCTACAATTCCTTCTGGTAAACGATCTAAAACATACATTAATCCACTTAATTCTACTTTGTTTGGATCTGTCATTGATCCGTAGATTTCAGGATTAATTTCGAATAATAAATTTCTTAATATTTTTCCAGGTGCACCAGATGGACGGTACACTCCTCTATGAAATAAATGACGCATAGAGATATATAATCTTTCAATAGCGTCAGTAGATCTTCTTGCTCTTGTTATTGACATAATAATTTTTTTTTTACTTTTTTTGGTTGTTTAATTCTTGTTGAATGTCCATTAATTCATCGTACCATTCTTGTCCAAATTTTCGGACCAACGAATCTTTTGCAAATGTTGCAACATTCACTTTCAATTCTTTTCCTAAGGTACAAGCATCTGAGCAGATATCCCATACATCATAGTTCACAGAAGTGAAATTTGAATATTCCTTAACACGAACTGGATACAAATGACAAGAAATTGGTTTTTTATAATCGACCTTTCCGTCTTCGTATGCTTTTTCAATACCGCATTTTGAAAAACCATTTTCTTCGAAAACTAAATAGGCGCATTCGCGATTATTGACTAATGGAGTTACCCAATCACCGTCAGTATCCATTGTGTATTTACCTTCTTGCTCAATCACCGCAATTCCTTCGGGACGCAAATAAGGTTTTACATCTTCATAAATATCGTCTAATACAGTTAGTTCGTCATCATTCAAAGGCGCTCCTGCGTCACCTTCTACACAACAAATCCCTTTACATTTGTTAAGATTACAAACAAAATCTTCATTTAGTAGTTCTTCAGATACAAGGGTTTTTCCTATTTGGAACATGTTACATTAAATTTTGTAACATGCAAAGGTACGGAAAATTCCTCAGAAAAATGTAATTTTGTAAAAGAATAATGGATAATCTACTTTCAAAAATCAATCATCCTAAGGAACTTAGGACTTTTGAAGCGTCTCAATTAACTGCTTTAGCTCACGAGATGCGCGAGTTTATTTTGGATACTTTGAGTGTAAAACCAGGACATTTAGGTGCTAGTTTGGGTGTGATTGAATTAACGATTGCATTACATTATCACTACAATACACCTAAAGATTTGTTGATTTGGGATGTAGGTCATCAATGTTATCCACATAAAATTTTGACTGGTCGTCAACAAATTTTCGATTCTCTTCGTCAGAAAGATGGTATTTCTGGTTTTCCAACGCGTACAGAAAGTGAGTTTGATACATTTGGAACGGGACATTCTTCTACATCTATTTCAGCAATTGTTGGGATGGCAACAGCAGATAAAATCAATCAAATCAATAGAAAACATATTGCAATTATTGGTGACGCATCAATTACTTCTGGAATGAGTTTAGAAGCATTGAATCACCTTGGATCGACAGATTTGGATGTTTTAGTGATTTTGAATGATAATGATATCGGAATTGATCCTTCGGTTGGTGGTTTGAAAAAACATTTTAAATCATTAGAAAATCAATCCGAAAATATCTTTACCAATTTTGGTTTAAATTTCATCGGAACAATTGATGGGCACAACTTTGATGAATTACTGAATGCTTTCAATAAAGCTGATTCAATCAGAGGTCCAAAAGTTTTACACATCAAAACAACAAAAGGAAAAGGTTACGAACAAGCCGAAATCGATCAAGTAAAATGGCATGCTCCTGGTTTGTTCGATAAAGAAACGGGTGAAATAAAATCGAAGAAAAAAGAAAAATCGTATCAAGATGTTTTTGGAAAAACCATGCATCAATTACTTGAAAATAATTCACAAATTGTAGCCATAACGCCTGCTATGTTAACAGGAAGCAATTTAGTAAAATGTCATCAAGATTTCCCAAAACGAGTTTTTGATGTCGGAATTACAGAACAACATGCGGTAACGTTTGCAGCTGGTCTGGCGACGCAAAACACCATTCCGTATTGTATGATTTATTCGACATTTTTACAACGTGCCTACGACCAAGTGATACACGATGTAGCGTTACAGAATCTACCAGTTGTGTTTTGTATTGATCGTGCAGGATTCGTTGGTACAGATGGCGCAACGCATCATGGTTATTTTGATATAGCATATTTACGCGAAATTCCAAATATGATTGTGTCTTCGCCTCGAAACGAAAAAGATTTCAAAAATCTATTGTATACAGCACAGTTTACAACTCGTCCTTTTGCAATTCGTTATCCAAAAAATAATATCCAAACAAGTAATTCTAAAGTCGAAAAAATAGAAATCGGTAAATCTGAAATTATTTTTGAAGGAAATCAATTAGCAATTCTTTCGACTGGATTGATTAGTTCTCGAATCGAAGAAATTATCATCCAAAATCATCTTCAAGATAAAGTTGCTTTGATTGATTTTCCTTTTATCAAACCTTTAGATGAATCTCGTTTAAAAGCTATTTCGTTGAAATATTCTACCATACTAACTTTTGAAGATGGGATTAAAAAAGGAGGTTTTGGAAGTGGAATTTTAGAGTTTCTGAATTCAATACATTACAAAGGAAATATTACAATCAACGGTTATCCAGACGAATTTATCGAACACGCTTCGATTACCGAATTAGAAGAAATCGTTGGTTTGGATGATGAATCAATTTTGGAAATGATAAAAAGTTATTTGTAATGGAAAATGAGTATTTAGAAAAAGCTTTAGTTGGTTTTTTATTAGGTCTAGGAATGTTAATATTTATATCTCCTTTCTATTATCCATATTATAAAAATAAAAAATCGAAACCTAAATTTGGAATTGATTATGCAGTAAAAAGAGAAAATAAATTAGACCATTTAAAAGACGGTTTTAAAGTTTTAGCTTATAATCGATTAATAGGTGGAATTATAATAGGATTTTTCCTGATAATTTCTTCAATTGTCTATTTGGTTTTAGGAATTATTGAATATTTTTAAACTTAATAATTTTCGGTACGAGAGTTGTAATAGCTTTTTCTAATTTATAAACACAACAACAATGAAAAAAATAATCGGTTTATCTTTTATAGCAGTATTGTTAACATTGCAATCTTGCGGTACAACAAGCAACATGCAAGAATTCTACAAAAAATATGATAATCAATCTACTGTAATTCCTTTACCTTCTTTTGCGTTGAAATTAGCTGGAAAAGCTGGTGGAACAGATTTATTTAATTATTTAAAATCGGCTAAAGTTTTTGTTGTTTCAGATGCTGGACAAGGAAAGCAAAAAAGAATCATGAATGATTTGCAGTCATCTATGCGTGGTGAAAAATATGAGAACTTAGTAAAATTCAAAGCGAAAGACAGCCGTTTGAACATTTCATTACAAGAAGATGGCGGACGAGTTAAGAAAATGATTTTTGGAATTAACGGTTTACGAAATGTATTGGTTATCGATTCGAAATTAGATATTCCTAGAACAGATTTAGACAAAATTTTGGACAAAGTTTCGGCTGAAGATATTGCAGATTTAGCAGATATTTTGAAATAATATAGGAAGCCAGCTAATTTGCTGGCTTTTTCTTTTGAAATTACTTTGTAACTTTGTCGCATGAGTGGAAAATTATATTTGGTTCCGACGCCAATCGGAAATTTGGGAGATATGACATTTAGAGCGGTTGATGTGCTAAAAGAATCGGATGTGATTTTGGCAGAAGACACGCGAAATAGTGGTATTTTACTGAAACATTTCGAAATTTCTACTCCAATGCGTAGCTACCATATGCACAATGAGCATCAAGCAACTGAAGATATTATTCGTCAGCTAAAAGATGGTCAAATCATTTCGATTATTACTGATGCCGGAACTCCAGGTATTTCTGATCCAGGTTATTTATTAGCAAAAGAATGTGTAGCAAATAATATCGTAATCGAATGTTTACCAGGTGCAACCGCTTTTGTTCCTGCATTAGTTGTTTCTGGATTACCAAATAATGAATTTACTTTTGTTGGATTTTTACCTGTGAAAAAAGGTCGAAAATCGAAATTAGATTCATTAGTAGAAGAAAAGAAAACGATGATTTTCTACGAATCTCCACATAAAATTGGACGCACATTAAAAGATTTAGCCGAAGCTTTTGGAGCTGAACGCAAAGCAAGTTTATCACGCGAAATCTCGAAAAAATTTGAAGAAACTTTACGCGGAACATTAACTGAATTAGCCGAAATAGCTGAAAAAAGAAATTTAAAAGGTGAAATGGTTTTGGTTATAGAAGGACATCATTAATCGTTGAAGCGAATATCTTTGATATTCAATTGCCAAGTTCCTTTTCCTTGCCAATAATTCATTCCGATTGTGTAAACCATATCAAACGATTGTCCTTTCTCTAATTTTGGTCCAAATTTCCCTAATTTGAAACCAATTGCAGGAAACGTAATACGTGTATCTCGCTGATGTACGTACAAACGCGCGTGTTCTTTACCAACTAATCGGAAATCCGTTGCTAATAAATCCTTCGAAATAAAAACAGGATTCATATTATCTGGTCCAAAAGGCGCCATTCGCATCACCGATTCCAAGAAAGAACGTGTCATATCCTTAAAAGAAATCTCTTTATCGATCAAAATTGATGGCGTAAAATGTTTTCCATTCGACATTTCTTTCACTGTTTGATCAAATCTAATCTTGAATTCTTCAAAGTTTTCTTCTTTCATTGCCAAACCAGCAGCAGCCATATGTCCACCAAACTGTGTTAACAAATCTTTGTTTTTTTCGATTGCCGAATGTATGTCAAACTCTTGAATAGAGCGAGCCGAACATACAATTTCGCCTTCATTATTCTTCGTGCAAACAATGGTTGGTTTATAATACAAATCGACCAAACGAGAAGCAACAATTCCGATTACTCCTTTATTCCAAGAAGCATCGTAAACAATGGTCGAATATTTTTCTTTGGTATTAATTTGATCCAGTTGAAAAAGTGCATCATGTGTCATATCAAGATCCAAGGTTTTGCGTTCATTATTTAATGAATTTATATCATTCAAATATTTACGGCAATCCTCTTCATCTGTACTCAACATAAAACGAACCGCTTCCGAACCGTGTTTTATACGACCTGCAGCATTAATTTTTGGCGCAATAGAAAAAACAACATTCGAAATATTGACATTATTTTTAATATTAGTCGGAATTAATTGCTGAAAAGCTAAACGAGGTTCTGAATTTAATCGTTTCAAACCAGCAAAAGCCAATACACGATTTTCTCCTGTAATCGGAACAATATCAGCCGCAATACTTACTGCAACTAAATCTAAAAGAGATAAAAGATTTTCTTTCGGAAGATTAAATTTCTCGGTATAAGCTTGTACCAATTTAAACCCAACGCCACAACCGCTCAAATCTTTGTAAGGATAGCGACAACCTTTTTGTTTCGGATCTAAAACAGCGTACGCTTTTGGCACAGAACGATCTGGTAAATGGTGATCACAAATAATATAATCTATGCCTTTTGATTGTGCATATTTTATTTCTTCGTGTGCTTTAATCCCACAGTCTAAAGCAATAACAAGTGAAATATTATTTTGTACAGCGAATTCTATACTTTGTTGAGAGATTCCATAACCTTCATTATTTCGGTCTGGAATATAAAAAAAGACTTTCGAGTAGATAGAAGTCAGAAATTCGTAAAACAAAGTTACAGCTGTCGTTCCATCTACATCGTAGTCTCCAAATATTAAGATATTTTCTTCATCATCAATTGCATTTTTGATACGTGAAACCGCATCAGACATTCCTTTCATCAAAAAAGGATCATGCAATTCGTCTAAGGATGGATTAAAATACGATTTGGCTTGAGCAAAATTCGTAATTCCACGTTGGACTAATAAAATAGCAAGCACCTCAGATATGTTAAGCGATTCTCTTAAATCCTTAACAACTTCAGTATTGGGCTGTTCTTTTATTTCCCATCTTTTTTCCATCTCTTTAATTTACATATTTTTTAATTAGAGAGAAGGGTAAAGCGAATATTATTTTGATTTATTTGCTTCTTTCACGTATTTATCTAACGCCATTGTCATTGAAGGCGTTTGTGGTGTTGGCACCTCAATGTCTACACGTAATCCCATCTCTTTTGCTTGATCTACTGTCGATTTTCCGAAAACGGCAATTCTTGTATTTTCTTGCACGAAATCTGGGAAATTTTCAAATAATGATTTGATTCCTGAAGGTGTAAAGAATACTAAAATATCGTATTTTACATCAGACAAATCAGATAAATCACTCGATACAGTTCTAAACAAAGTTGCTTTTTGCCAAGTTAATCCTAAACTATCTAATAAAGTAGGAACATTTGGTTTTAAAACATCAGATGCTGGTAATAAGAAGTTTTCGTCTTTGTGCTTTTTAAATAAAGGCACCATATCCGCAAAAACTTTTTCTCCAATATAAATTTTACGTTTTCTGTAAACAATGTATTTCTGTAAATAGAATGCAATTGCTTCTGATTCGCAAAAATATTTCATAGAGTCAGGAACAGTAAAGCGCATTTCTTCTGCTAAACGAAAAAAATGATCAATAGCGTTTCTACTTGTAAAAATTACAGCAGTCACTTTGCTAAAGTCAATTTTTTGTTGTCTTACTTCTTTAGCGTCTATTCCGACAACTTGGATAAATGGTCTAAAATCAATTTTGATTTTATTTCTTTTTTCAATCTCGTAGTATGGCGAGTTTTCTGCCTGAGGCTTAGGTTGAGATACTAATATTGATTTAACTTTCATAGTAATTTTAGATTACTTTACCTACAATTAATAGTTTTGCTAATACCATTATAGGTAAAATTTCTAGGGTGCAAAGGTACAAAATATTATAATACCAAACTGATTTATTGTCACTTATTTGTTTTGCATATATATGATAAATTTCGAATATTCTATTCAAAAACAACAAAATAAAGCCAATCACCATCAAGTAATCTTTGTTAATTTGTGTGTAAAAAAACAAAAAACAAATAATAAGTAAGAGTAAAACATTTTTTGCATTAACAAAACTCGAACTTTTCATAAAATATGAAACAGAACTAGATTCGTAGAAAACACGATAAAAAATTACCTCAATCATCAACCTAAAGAGCATAATCAAACTGATTAAACCAAAGGTAATTCCGACACGTGAAAGATAATAAAACTTAAAATTTGGAATATGATTATACGTAATATCAAAATACGAAACCAACAACAAACTTATCAGTAAAACCGTCACACCATTGACAATAAAACTAAATAACGTCGTATTATCATCTGTAAAACTCATGTATTCGGTTTTATTATCTAGCGTTTTGAAATTTTTCGCAAACAAGTATTTTGCTGCACAAACCAATAACAAACACACCGTCAAAGCAATAAGAACAGTATCATTGCCAAGTGTATTTTTTCCTATCGAGATTAAATCGTTTGTTTTCATAATTTTTTCAAAAATACAAAAGACTAACAATCTTATAACTATCTTTATGCCCACAAAATAATATTTATGTCGGACAAATTAGTTATTATCCCGACCTATAACGAAAAAGAAAACATAGAAGCCATTATTCGTGCAGCTTTGGCTGTTGACGGAGCATTTGATGTGCTTATTGTTGACGACAGTTCTCCAGACGGAACGAATGATATTGTAAAACGTTTGATTCCTGAGTTTAATGGACGTTTGCATTTAGAAATTCGTACCACAAAAGATGGTTTAGGACGCGCTTATGTACATGGATTTAAGTGGGCTTTAGCAAATAAATACGAATATATTTTCGAAATGGATGCCGATTTTTCGCATAATCCAAATGATTTACCTCGCTTATACCAAGCTTTAGCAGATGGTGCCGATTTAGCTATTGGCTCACGCTATTCTAATGGTGTAAATGTTGTGAATTGGCCAATGAACAGAGTTTTATTGTCTTATTTTGCGTCGAAATATGTGAGCATCATCACGCGATTACCTGTTCATGATGCTACAGCAGGGTTTGTTGGTTATAGAGCAAACGTGTTGAAGTCTCTGGATTTGGATAAAATACAATTCAAAGGGTATGGATTTCAGATTGAAATGAAGTACAAAACTTGGATTAAAAAATTTACACTAAAAGAAGTTCCAATTATATTTACAGACAGAACTTTAGGCGAATCAAAAATTAGTTCTGATATTATTGGAGAAGCCGTTTTTGGTGTAATTTCGTTACGATTAAGAAAAATATTTGGCAAATTATGAAAAACTTGATCTTTTTATCACTGATTTTTTTGAGTATTTTTAGTTGCGCACCAAAAAATTACGACAAACCAAAAGATCTCATCGGTAAATCTGAAATGATTGATATTCTTACTGATTTATATATTAGTCAACAAGGATTGCAGATGTTTCCTATTCAAAATCAAGATCAAAGTATCGATTTAGCAAAAGATGCGGTAGATATTATGAAAAATTATGATATCACATTTCATCAATTTTCTGAGAGTTACAAATATTATATGATGCAACCTGAAAAATTCAAAGAAATGCTGAATGATGTGAAAATAAATCTTGAAGATAAATTATCTGACGAAGAAAAAGAGCGTCAAAAAAATCAAAAGAATAGCTTAAATAATACCATAAAAGCAGAAAAATAACAAAAACCCTCAAGTGAATCACTTGAGTTTTTTTTTGTTTACTATATTTTAGTATACATAATTTTTTTTTAAATAAAATCGAGGCTTTCCAAATGGAAAACCTCTAAAAATGTTATATTTCTCTATGAGGAGAAGATATATATAAAAAATGTTATCACGATGGATTCTGTTCACACAACGGATTCGAATTGATTTCAGCGACAGGAATTATCCATTGCCATTTTAAATCTGTTGGCTCTATTGTATAAACGTTGTTAATAACAGTTGCATTGTGATTTGCTCCTGTACGATCTAATTTTTGACCTAATCGTTTTAAATCGAAGAATCTAAATCCTTCTCCCCATAATTCGATTCGTCTATTCAGTAAAATCTGTTGATAATATGCATCCCCAGAAGTTGTAAATCCTGTGAAAGATGTATCCCTTGCTTTTTCTAAAGTTGTTAATACTGCTTTAGATTCTGTTTCTTTTCCTAATTTATATAACGCTTCTGCTTCTATCAAATACATTTCTGCCACACGCATAAACGGTACATCTCCTAAAGAACTTGATGTACTTTGTGCTAAAAATTTTTGAGATGTATATGCAAATAGTGAATAGTTAGACGGTAAATCTAAACTTGTATGCTTTCCTGTCGGATCCACAACTTGCGTACGAACATCTGTTGTTGGAAAAGCATTGTACAAATTGGTATTCATCACTTTTGGAGCAGTACGAATTTGAGATGAATTGTAATTTCGAGACATATAAGCATGGAAATTTCCGAAATAGTCGGATTGATCTTCTTGAATTGTTACGCCCCACATCCATTCTGGATTTGAATAATCATTAAACCCAGCTTTGTATTGCGTTTGTGACATTAACGAAAATTGTGATTTTACCTCGTTAGCATATTCAGCAGCTTTTGCATAATCTTGCTGAACCAAAGCAACTCTTGCCATAATACCTTTTACATTTTCGATCGAAAAATGTGAAGCATTAGACGCTTTTTTTCCTGTTAAATAAGTTTCTGCTTTGGCTAAATCATTCCAAATTTCAGTATAAACTTCTTGTACAGTTGCACGCGTTTTTGGATCAACATCTTTTGGATCATCTCTTAAAACAACTCCTAAATCAGAATTTGCGGCACCTGCTACATATCTTTTACCATACAACTGAACTAATTGAAAATATCCAAATGCACGGTAAGCATAGGCTTCTCCAATAGCTTGATCTTTTATATCCTGATCTCCCGATGCATCATCTCCGTATGTAATAATGTTATTAGCATTTTTGATCATTTCGTACCAAAATGTCCAAGGATAAGATGAAGTTGTAGAAGAATTGTTGCTTTGAGAAATCCATCTTAATTCACTTACAAACCAGCCATTTCCAGTAGAAGGAAATACAACATCTTCTCCCATTACATCTGTAATAATCAGTTGTGCTGTATAACCATTATTACCTTGAGATTCATTTTGTCTAACATACATATTTCTATGCATTCCATTTATTGCAGCCATTAAGTTATCTGCTGTAGAATAAATTGTTTGATCACTTACTGAGGATGTCGGAACAACATCTAAATAATCATCATTACATGATGATAACGAAAATGATGATAATCCAATAACTACTAGTAATAATTTTATCTTTTTCATTGTAAATTCATTTTTTTAGAAAGAAACATTTAGTCCTAAACTTACTGTTCGAGACGGAGTGTAACGATAAGTTGTTGTACCGTTGAATGACTGCGCTGGTTCTAAACCTTGTCTTGCGGTCCAAGAATATAAATTCTCACCAGAAACATAAACTTTCAAATTGCTTAAACCAATTCCTTCAATTGCTCGTTTATCGAAATTGTAACCTAATTGTACTGTTTTGATTGTTAAATAATCTGAACTAACCAACCATCTTGACGAAGCAGCAGAAGCATTTGTTGTATTCGCAGTACTCATAATTGGCAC
This sequence comes from Empedobacter sp. UBA5528, assembly GCF_002426075.1. Taxonomy (NCBI): domain Bacteria; kingdom Pseudomonadati; phylum Bacteroidota; class Flavobacteriia; order Flavobacteriales; family Weeksellaceae; genus Empedobacter; species Empedobacter sp. UBA5528. Next base: position 89,982 of record NZ_DINY01000030.1, read on the forward strand.
ATTTGTAACATCTCCTGGACTTTTCCAAGCTGATAACATATCTGTACTAATTGCTTGTCCTTGTGGATAAGAACTCATTAATAACGCATAATTACTATCATATGTTTTTCCTCCTAATTGATAATTCAACATAATTGAAGCATCAAAATTTCCAACTCTGAAATTATTTGTAATACTACCATAAACATCTGGTAATGATGATCCTGAATAATCATACAATGCATTCGCATAATTAGTAGTTACTTTAGTTCCGTTAACTGTACGTGTATTAGAATCGTCTGCTTTTGTTGGATCTTGAACATACAAAGCTGCTCCATCCGAAGAGTCTACACCATACCATTGACGCAACCAGAAATCATACAAAGAATGACCTTCTGCAATACGTTTTGTTCCATTGATAATTGCATCATCTTTTCCATTAGCCATTTTCAACATTTCGTTTTCGTTATGAGCAGCAATCAGACCTAAATCCCATGAGAATTTATCATTTCTAACAATCCCAAAGTTTAATGAAAGCTCGATTCCTTGATTTCTCATTTTACCAATATTTTGATAAATAGAATTTCCTGGAACTCCAGCAGAATTTGGCACAGGAACAGCGAAAATCATATCTTTTACATCTTGTAAATAATATTCTAATGATCCTGAAATTCTATTTCTGAACAATGCAAAATCTAATCCTACATCAAACGAATTTTTAGATTCCCATGTTAAGTTAGAATTACCAACTTGACCAAGTAAGACTCCCGATTCTGTCCCATTGTTATATCCCAAAGAATATAAATCTAAATCGACCTCATAACCTGGTTCTTCGCCAATTCCGCCATCATTCCCAACTTGTCCATAAGAAGCACGTAATTTTAATTCATTAATAACTGATGAATCTTTTAAGAAATCTTCTTTGTGGATATTCCATCCACCACCTACAGACCAGAAAATACCTTGATTATTTTCATCCGAAAAACGAGATGACTTATCTAAACGAGCAGAAGCAGACAACAAATATTTGCTTGCATAATCATAGTTAACGCGTGCAAAATATCCTTCTTTTCTAATGATGTAATTGTACCCCGTTGCACTTGTTGTATTCAAGAAATTGACTAGTTCATAAATACCAGAAACAGTTTCTCCAGTTTTACGAATATTAGAATAATCAGTTTTTCTCTCAAAACTTTCGTGACCTAAGATTGCATCGAAGTTGTGTAAACCGAATGATTTTCTATAATTTAAGATTTGATTGAATGTTGTACCTGTATACTTATATTCCGTAATTTCTAAAGCAGCAGTACCAGACGCATCTCCAATTTCTTTATTACCATATTCTTTGTATTTGTAATTTCTTACATCATATGATAAGTTTGAAGTAAATGTTAAACCTTTTGCAAGTTTAATCTCTGCATTAAATCTTGAATTAATAGAATTAGAATCTTGATATTGATTATTCAACAAAGTTTCTTGCAACACATTTCGTCCAGAACTTGCACTAGAACCTCTACCACGAGATTCGTTTCCATCATAAACAGGATTTCCTTCTGTATCATAAACACGTTGTCCATTTGCATCATACAAATAAGGCGAATAAATTGGCCCCATTGCTCGTGTAAAATAAAATGGATTGATATAAGAAGAACCTCCACTAGAATCAGCTTGATTCGATTTAATTAAACTTCCTGATAAATTAGTTCCTAATTTTAACCAATCTGTAACTTGAGAATCTACATTTACACGTGCATTATAACGTTCGAAATCAGATTTTATCACATAACCAGATTCTTTATTATAACCAAAACCTGCAAAATATGTTGTCTTCTCATCACCACCCGAATAATCTATATCATACTTTTGAAAAGACCCTACACGAGAGATATAATCTTGCCAATCAAAATCATTGTATAAAGCATCAGATGAAGTTAAAACTCCATCTACAACAACTTGATTATCGGCAACTCCGTAAATATTATTTTTAAGATTATTTGTAATTAAATTCGTTGAAGCATAAGCATTCGCTTGTGCTAATGTTGCAGAAGAATTTGAAGCTAAATAGCCATTTCGCATAGATTCCCAAGTAGCAACATAATAATCTCCTGCTCCAACTCTCGAATATTCTGGTATAGCTCTCGTTACAACTCCTGTATTTGAAGATAATCTAAAAGATCCTTTACCTTTTTTACCTTTTTTTGTTGTCACCATAACAACTCCATTTGCAGCTGATGCTCCATATAAAGAAGTTGAAGCAGCATCTTTTAAAACGGTCAATGATTCGATATCATTTGGATTCAAATCTTGTAAACTTCCTGTGTAGATAACCCCGTCTACAACATACAATGGCGAACTAGATAAGTTATAAGAACCTACTCCTCGAACTTGCACTTCCAATCCAGAACCAGGCTGACCAGAACCAGTTGAAACTTGTACGCCAGCTACAGCACCATCTAAAGCTTTTGCCACATTAGATAAAGGTCTGTTTTCTATATCTTCAGCTTTTATAGTTCCCACAGAACCAACTACAGTTTCCTTTTTCTGTACACCAAAAGCGGTTACAACCGTTTCTGCAAGATCTACAGTAGTATTAGACTGTAATTTAATAACACCTAAATGATTGCTCGAAACAACATAATCTTTTCCATTAATGATTAAAATATCACCAATTTTAGCATCAATATCAAATTCTCCATTTTCATCTGTGTAAGCTACTTTGTCTGAACCTTTGATTCTAATTTGCACATCTGCTTCTGGAAAACCATTGCCATCATTTATAATTCCTTTCGTTTGCCCATACGAAAATGCAGCAAAACCAAGAAAAGCGAATAAGCTTAATGAAGTTAATTTTTTTCTCATGTTTAATATAAATTGATGCTACAATGATATTTGACATCTTTAACTTCGAGATTATTTTAACTTTCATTCAATTTTAATTAGAATTTACTTAACATAAATAATGAATGATTTTGTTTATTATTTAATGGAATAATTAAGTAAAATTTTAAACATGACGTTTTAACTATTTTTAACATAATAATTGTACTAAAACGCACAACCTGATTTTCAGAAGATGAAAAAAATTGTAAAAAATAAATTTTTATGCTTCTTACAAAATGACTTAATATAAAAATCAAACAGACTTCAAAACAACTAAAATCATCCTTATATATAATATTGTTGTTTTCACAATATTGCATAAGATAATAACTATCAAAAGCAGTTAATAGTTGATAGATTTAAAAGCTTTTCGATACCTATTGTGAGGTTTTTTTGTGGAAAAATAAATGGACGAAAATAAAAAAAGCACTAATCAAATTGATTAGTGCTTTTTGAGGTTCCTAGCGGATTCGAACCGCTGTGGACGGTTTTGCAGACCGCTACCTAGCCTCTCGGTCAAGGAACCATTCCCGTTGTTTTGGATTGCAAATATAGCAATAATTTCAGAAAAAAAAAGTTTAATACGATTTTTCTAAAATAACACTCACTTTTTCTACATGCCCACCAATAGGAGGATTCAGCTTAGATAATTTTACTTTTGCATACGTGACATTCGTAAGTTCTTGACCTATACGATCTAAGACTCTTTTACAAACATGTTCCAAAAGTTTTGAACGAATACCTACTTCTTCCTTCACAATTTTATTTAACGAAACATAATCCAAAGCATCTATCAATTCATCCGATTCTGTTGCTTTCGTAAAGTCTGCATGCGCTTCCAAATCAACCAAATAATCAGAACCAATACGTGCTTCTTCATCTAAACATCCGTGATTCGAATATATTTTTATATTTTCTAAAATAATTATTCCCATAGTTCAAAGATAAAAAAAGACTTGCGTATTTCTACACAAGTCTTGTATTGTTTAATTTTTTTAAACCTTATTATTTTGCAGATGCATATCTTTCCGCAACTTTATCCCAGTTAATTACAGAGAAGAAAGCCTCAATATAATCAGGACGACGGTTTTGGTAGTTTAAGTAATAAGCATGTTCCCAAACATCTAATCCTAAAACTGGAAATCCTTGTACATCAGCAACCGGCATCAAAGTAGAATCTTGATTTGGAGTTGATGTAACAACTAATTTTCCATCTTTTACGATTAACCAAGCCCATCCAGAACCAAAGCGTGTTGCAGCAGCTTTAGAAAACTCATCTTTGAAAGCTTCAAAAGATCCAAAAGCAGCGTTAATTGCATCAGCAACTTCTGCAGTTGGTTGATTAGCACCACCTGGAGTTAAAATTTCCCAGAATAAATTGTGATTATAGAAACCTCCACCATTGTTACGAACAGCAGGTTTGTCAGTTCCTTTTGCTAAAATTTCTTCGATTGTAGCGTTTGCTAAATCAGTTCCTTCAATAGCAGCATTCAAATTATTTGTGTACGCAGCATGGTGTTTATCATGGTGAATTTCCATTGTTTTTGCGTCAATATGAGGTTCTAATGCATCAAATGCATAAGGTAATTTTGCTAATTCAAAAGCCATAATATTTATTTTTTAGATTTAATTTTCTTGTATAAAGATACACAATAACTCAACAAATATGATTCCGAAATGATAGAATTTTAACATTATTTAATAGTAAAAGCTTATTTTAGTAAAAGATTCTAAATTTTTGAAATGAAAATACTTTGGAAAATAATAAAATGGTTCATCGTAATCATTTGTGTATTAATCCTAATTCTTTATGCAACAGGGAATGACTACATTTTTCGTGGCGTAAAATTAACCTATATGAAAGGTGAAAGCACTGCAAATATCAACGATTACAAAGATTTTGATAACAATGTAATTTTGGCAGATGCACCGCGAGTTTGGCATCAACATTTAGATTATAATCAATTTCCGTTGTCAGCTAATTTCGAAAAGGAGATGAACGATTTCGGAACTGCTGGTTTAGTTATTATAAAAGATAATCAAATTTTGAGCGAATATTATTTCAATGGATATGCGCAAAATGATATTACCAATTCTTTTTCGATGGCGAAAACATTCACGACAATGATGTTAGGAAAAGCGATTGAAGAAGGTTATATCAAAGGTTTAGATCAAAAAATAACAGATTTTATTCCCGAATTTAAAAACGATAAATTTGGAGCTGAATGCACCGTTGGTGATTTATCTGCGATGACTTCTGGTTATGATTGGGACGAAGATTATTATTTTCCTCTAAATCCTACTGCAAAAGCATATTATGGCGATGATATAGTTAAACAAATGTTAGCTCGAAAATTTGTTTCTCAACCTGGTGGACATTTCAAATATCAATCGAGTGACACGCAATTATTAGGAATTGTGATTGAACGCGCGTTAAAAAATAAATCGTTATCACAATATTTTCAAGAAGAATTTTGGCAACCAATGGGTATGGAATTAGATGCACAATGGTCGAAAGATAATCCGAAAGGAATGGAGAAAACCTATTGTTGCTTCAATGCAACAGCGCGAGATTTTGCCAAACTTGGACAATTATTATTGAATGATGGAAATTGGTACGGAAAACAAATTTTAGATTCAGTATTTGTTCAGAAAATGGTTTTACCAAACAAAAAAGCATTCGGACCAAATGAGTCACAAATTTATGGTTATTCAGTTTGGATGGATTACAATTACAAAACGCCTTTTTATGCAATGTTAGGACATTTGGGACAACGTATCATTGTAATTCCTTCAGAAAAATTAGTTATTGTTCGAACTGGAAAAACGCATAATGATCAACCAAACAATCATCCAATTGCAGATGGCGATGTTTACCGATTGGTAGACGAAGCAATGAGAATTAATCAAAAAGTGAAAGAAAATGATCCAACGAATTCCTTACAGTAAAATATTATTTTTAGATATCGAAACGGTTCCACAAACCGATGATTGGAATCTTTTGTCTGAAAGAACACAAGCTCTTTGGGAAAAGAAAACAGCTTATCAACGCAATAATAATGAAATTTCTCCTGAAGAATTTTACCACGAACGTGCTGGAATTATGGCTGAATTTGGAAAAATTGTATGCATTTCAGTCGGAATTGTAGTTAAAGATTCTTTTATTCATATCAAAAGTTTTTATGGTCACGACGAAAAGAAATTGTTAGAAGATTTTAATTCAATGTTGATTGAAAATTTTTTCAAGCCTGATCATATTTTATGTGCACACAACGGAAAAGAGTTTGATTTTCCGTATATAGCTCGCCGAATGATGATTAATCAAATTGAAATTCCAGCTATTTTGCAATTATTTGGTAAAAAGCCATGGGAAGTTCAGCATTTGGATACAATGGAATTATGGAAATTTGGCGATTACAAGAACTTTACATCGTTAGATTTATTGGCAAATGTTTTCGAAATTCCAACACCAAAAGATGATATCGATGGTTCACAAGTTGCACGAGTTTATTACGATGAAAACAATGTAGAACGCATCAAAGATTATTGTGAAAAAGATGTTGTAACCTTGATTAATGTTTTCCGAAAAATGCGCTACGATCAACCTTTACAACGAAAAGAAGATTTATAAAAACGAAAAAATCCGCTAATGAGCGGATTTTTTATTCTATATTTTTTAATGATTAATTTTCATCATCTTCTGCTGAATCTGGTTCATCGCGAAAGTTTTCAATCAATTCATCTTTCACTTTCAATTGAACTTGCTCAACAGAATTTCGGTACATTTTGATAATTGTTCCTGTATATTCTTCCAAATCAATCAAATCTCCTTCTGTTAATTCTTTATCAGGATAACATTCAGAAATCAATCCAGCCAACGTATCATAATGTTCACTTTCTTCGAATCTAAACGGTACTAAACGATTAATATCGCTTATCGCGTTGTGTGCATTTATATTATAAACACCTTCAGAAACACGAGAAACTATCGGATCTTCGTTATCATATTCGTCTTGAATTTCTCCAACCAACTCCTCCAAAATATCTTCCATCGAAACAATTCCTGCAACTTCACCAACTTCATTTGTTACAATTGCAATTTGCATATGTTTTTTCTGAAATTGTTTCATTACATTCTTAATCAATGCATTTTCTGAGATAAAAATTGGCTCTCGCAACAATCCTTCAATTTCAGTTTGATTTGGATTTTCCAATAATTGCTTGATTAAATCCTTAGCGTAAATGATACCTTTTATATTATCAAATTCTTCTTCGTAAACAGGATAACGCGAATAACCTTCATTAATCGCATAATCTAACGCATCTTTTACAGAAGTATTAATATTAATTGCAGAAACATTTTTACGTAATGTTTGAATATTCATCACTCGACGATCATCAAACTCAAACACATTTTGAATTAAATTACGCTCAGATTCTTCAATTGCTCCACCTTCAGAACTTTCTGTAATAATCATTTTCAACTCTTCTTCTGTGTGAATTTCACCTCCATGAATAGGATGAATTCCAATCGCACGAAGAATTACATTTGCCAAACCATTCATTAAAACAATAAGAGGTTTGAAAACAAAATAAAATGCACGAAGAGGCCAAGCTACTGTAAAAGTAGTTTTTGTTGGATACTGAATCGCAATAGATTTCGGCGCTAACTCACCAAAAACAATGTGCAAAATAGTAATGATAACGAAAGCTGCTGGGAATGCAACATTATGCGCAATCGCTGTCCAAGAAGGAGAAGTTAAACCAACTACTTCAAAAAGTTTTACGATTACAGGTGTTAAAGAGCTTTCTCCAACCCAACCAAGACCAAGCGAAGCTAATGTAATACCTAATTGTGTTGCGGCAAGATAAGAATCTAAATGATTAACGATTCGTTTTGCAGCATTTGAAGTTCTTTCGTTAATATCTTGATTAACTTCAATTTGTGACGAACGTACTTTTACAATTGCAAACTCGGCTGCAACGAAAAAACCATTTAATAAAACAAGGAAAATTGTAAGCAAAAGTTTTGCTACAGAAATTTCATCGGCGACATTGTGATTAGCGACTAAAAACAATGTCGAAATCTGGGAGTATGTATCCATTCTTCGAATTTAAAAAACTGACTTGTTATAAGTTTTTATAAGCCAGTAAATCAATACATCTAAATTAATAAAAAAAAATAAAAATCACAACGTTTTGATTCGTAGCAAAATTACAAAATTTATAAATACAAAATCTTAGAAATTATTGATTCGAGAAAATGATTAAAAAATCACTAAATTTCCACTTCATTTATCAAGCAACAATTTGCCATGCAAAAGCAAGATTTACATTATATTATCGAGATCAAAAAATTATCGATTTCTTTTGGAGATAAACAAGTTTTGAATAACATCAATTTCAAAGTAGAACAAGGTGATACATTAGGAATTGTTGGAGAATCCGGCTCTGGAAAGTCATTAACTTCATTGGCAATTATGGGTTTATTGTCTCCTAATGTGACAATTCATCCCGAAAGTGAAATTCTTTTTCGTCAAGATGATAAAATGATCGATTTGCTTAAACTTTCGCCTAAAGAACTGGAGGAAATAAGAGGAAATGAAATCGGAATGATTTTTCAAGAACCAATGACTTCTCTAAATCCAAGTTTACGTTGCGGGGAACAAGTGGAAGAAGAGATTCGTTTGCATCAAAATTTATCGAAAGAAGAAGCTAAAAAGAAAGTTCTTCATCTTTTTGAACAAGTAAAATTACCAAATCCCGAACGTATTTATAAAGCCTATCCGCACGAATTATCTGGTGGACAAAAGCAACGTGTAATGATTGCAATGGCGATTTCTTGCGAGCCGAAATTATTGATTGCTGACGAACCAACAACAGCTTTGGACGTTACGGTACAAAAAGCAACGTTAGATTTATTGAAAGAATTACAAGAAAAAAATAACATGAGCATGTTGTTTATTTCTCACGATTTGGGCGTAATTGCAAATGTTTGCGAAGAAGTTTTGGTGATGTTTCGTGGTGATGTTGTAGAACAAGGAAATGTGGAAACTATTTTTAATCATCCGAAAGAAAATTATACAAAAGGTTTAATTGCTTGTCGACCTCGATTGGATGAACGCGCAAAACGTTTACCTACGGTGAAAGATTTCTTAGAAAATCCAAATTTCAAAACTGAAATCTATACAGAAGAAGAACGAGAAGCTTTTCACGAAAAAATTTATGTAAATCCTCCAATTTTAGAGGTTAAGAACTTGAAGAAATATTTCTATCCTTCGACTCTATTTGGAAACGCTACAATCCCGAATGTAAAAGCTGTCGATGATATTTCATTCAAAGTATATCCAGGTGAAACAATGGGCTTGGTTGGCGAATCGGGTTCTGGAAAAACAACCTTGAGTAGAACGGTTTTGTTATTAGAAAAACCAACTGCCGGCGAAATTTATTATAATGGTATAGATATTACGAAACTAAAAAAAGAGCAAATTCGTAAATTAAGAAGAGAAATTCAGATTATTTTCCAAGATCCATATTCAAGTTTAAATCCTCGCCAAACCATTGCGCAAATTATTACAGAACCAATGCAAGTGCATAAAATTGGTCTGAATAAAGCTGAGCGATTAAAAACGGCTTCATCTCTTTTACAAAAAGTGGGTTTATCAGATCAAGATTTGAACAAATATCCGCACGAATTCTCTGGTGGGCAACGTCAACGTATCGGGATTGCTCGTGCTTTGGCTTTAAATCCTAAATTTATCATTTGTGATGAATCTGTTTCTGCGTTGGATGTTTCTGTTCAGGCACAAGTTTTGAATTTATTAAATGATTTGAAAACAGAATTTGGATTTACCTATATATTTATCTCGCACGATTTGGCGGTTGTAAAATATATGAGCGATCAATTATTGGTGATGCAACACGGAGAAATGAAAGAATTGAACGATGCAGACAAGGTTTATGCGCATCCGACAACAAACTATACCAAAGAATTGATAGAAGCTATTCCAAAGCTATAAAAGGATCTTTTATAAAAGCAAAAAGCGTTTGAAGTTTATTTCCTCAAACGCTTTTTTATTGATCGCAATAAATCAATATAAACTAAACTATTTCAAAATAAAAAAAGCATCCAAATCTGAATGCTTTTTAGTAGTCCCTAGGGGAATCGAACCCCTCTTTCTAGAATGAAAATCTAGTGTCCTAACCGATAGACGAAGGGACCTCCTTTCGTATTATTGTGGTGCAAAAATAAACGTTTATTTTTTATTACCAAACAATTTTCGAAAAATTTATACTATTTTTTTTAATCAAGTCAAATTGTAGTCCCTAGGGGAATCGAACCCCTCTTTCTAGAATGAAAATCTAGTGTCCTAACCGATAGACGAAGGGACCACTTAATATGAATTAATTAATTCGAATATTATTTATTTTGAATGAACGTCATTTTGTGTTGGGAGTTGTAGAAAAGTCGATGTATAATTCTAATAATTTGAACCAAGTTGAATTATACAGCGACATTTTCATTCCCGATTAATCATCTAAACATTATGATTAACCTTTACAAACAAAACACAAAAAACAATTTCCTTTACACAGTATTCTACTGGTTGTTTAAAAAATCAACAACTATGAACAAGGAAAAAAAAGATTGCAATAATGCAATCCATCTATTAATTTGTAGTCCCTAGGGGAATCGAACCCCTCTTTCTAGAATGAAAATCTAGTGTCCTAACCGATAGACGAAGGGACCACTTTTATTTTATTAAGCTAATCCCGCAATATGTTTCGCTAACTTTGATTTTAAGTTTGAAGCTTTATTCTTGTGAATAATGTTTCTTTTTGCTAACTTATCAATCATTGAAGAAACTTTCGGAAAAACTGTTTCTGCTTCATTTTTATCAGACTCAGATCTTAAAGCTTTAATAGCTGTACGAGCTGATTTGTGATAATATTTATTACGATCGCGTCTTACCGCTGACTGTCTAATTCTTTTTAATGCTGACTTATGATTTGCCATAACTTAAATCTCTTTCTATTTTAGTTCGGCAAAGATATAAACAAATATTTTATCTCGCCAAATTAATTTAATAATTTTCTAAAACACTTTTATGTAGCCCATAGGAGAATCGAACTCCTGTTTCCAGGATGAAAACCTGATGTCCTAACCACTAGACGAATGGGCCGCATGACGGCTTAACCACTTGTTGTGAAAAGCGAGTGCAAATGTAGAACAATTTTTTGGACTTCCAAATATATTTAAAAGTTTTTTTGAATATGTTTTTGTTAAAAAATGTTAAGGAAGTTAATATTTTGTCAAAACAACCCTTATATATAATGAGTTATAATTTTAACAATTACTTTAGCGGTGCTATTAAAATTTATACAAACGAATACTCAATATATGAAAGCATCGATATTAGGTGTAGCTGCAGTGGTTTGCACGATGTTTATTACATCATGTTCATCTTTAACCCCAGTTAGTGAAGCTACAGAATATTCTTCGAGAAGTTTCGTACCGAAACCAAGAGCTATTGAAGCTCAAGCTAAAATAATCAATAAACATGCCAATTTAGATGTTACACCAATAGAAATTAACGATGAAGCGAAATCTATGGTTGTGTTAAACAGCGTTTTAGAAGAAACGAATGAATTGTTTGCAGGGTTTTTATTAAAAGAAGCAGAAACGTATATTGGTACACCTTACCGATACGGAGGCACAACAAGAAGTGGTATTGATTGTTCTGCCTTTGTTAGAAACGTTTTCGAAACTTTCAATAAAAATTTACCTCGTGTATCTGCAGATCAGGCAAGAGAAGGTTTTACAGTTAGTACAGACGAAGCAAAGGAAGGAGATTTAGTTTTCTTTGCAACAAGAGGTCGTGGTAGAGTTTCGCATGTAGGAATTGTTCATGGAAGAAATAAAGATGGAGTTTTAGAATTTATTCATTCATCTACTTCTCAAGGTGTTATGGTATCTTCTTTAAATGATAGATATTGGGGACCAAAATTCTTATACGTAAAAAGAATATTATAACATTATCATAAAAAAAGCATCAAGTAATTTTGATGCTTTTTTTTTGTCTTATTTTTTTATTTTCGATGTTCTCTCAAAATCATCACAAGCAATACAATTAATGGAACAATCATTCCTAAAATATAATATGTATTGATTTGTAAAATTGTTGGATAAAATAATATTGCAGATAATAATCCCACAATTGCTCCACCTAAATGCGCTGAATGCCCGATGTTCCCTAAATTAGTTTTCATTCCATAAACTGAATATCCTAAATATAAAATTCCGAAAATCCAGGCTGGAATTGGTAAAGCAAAAAATAATCTTAATTCCATTTCAGGAAAAGCTGCAATTGCAGCAAACAAAATTCCTGTTACTCCGCCTGAAGCTCCTACTGCCGAATAAAAAGTTTCTTTCTTATGAATTAACAACGACAATAGATTTCCGCCAATAACCGCTGCTAAAAAAACTAAAAGAAACATTCCGTAACCTACATTTAGTTTTGCATTCGAGAAGTCGCCTAACAAAAATCCTTCTGGACTCGCAAAAAATCCGATAACAGGATTTGCAAAAAAGTAAAGCGTTAACATATTGAATAACAAATGAGTGAAATCAACATGTAAAAATCCTGAACTTAAAATTCTATAGTATTCCTTATTATATAATATCGACCCAACTTGGAATTTATATTTTTCAAAAAAAGCTAAATCGTTAAAACCTTTCCAACTTACCAAAACATTTAGTCCAATAACGACTAATGCCACAATAGAGATGTCTCCCATTATTCTTCTATATTTTCTTCTTCATTATTATTCTCCTCGATTGCATCAAATAGCGTCGGCTGCGGCTCTTCTTCTGGTTCTTCCTCTTCTTCTGGCTCTTCGAAAGGAAGCGGTTCCAACACATTAATTTGTTTTAATTTATACGTTGTCAACTGATTTCCTTGCGCTTTAATTCCTTTAACAGTAATAAATTCTTCTAAATTTATCACTTCTGGTTCTTTTTCTAAACCTTTTACTTTCGGGAAAATCAACTCAATAACTGGTAAGTAATCGGTCGAAACAACTTTGATTGATGATTTACCATCTTCTAACGTATAAAAAGCTTGTGGAGAAAACGTATCTTCTAAAAGGAAACGTTTCACAAAATAACGATCTTTTTCTGCATCATAATACACGCAAGAAATCGGTTTTGCAGGTTTCCATTTCTCGATAATTTCTAAATCTTCGTCAAAACGATTACTCAAATCAAACGAAACCAATTTTGCTTCACCTTTTTTATTAATCGTTAAAATTTTATCATCACCTTTGAAAGAACCTAATAAAAGTCCCAATCCATCAGCATTTAGACGTTTTGTATCCGTATCAAACCAAATTTGACGAGGAGCTAAAGTCGAAACTCCTTCCTCTTTCAATTCTACTTTTTTGATTGGATATTTTGTTACTAAATTACCTTTTGATGCACGACCTTTAATCGCTAAATCAGCAAAATTAATATCGAATTTTAACTTTTTGATTCGTTGATGAGTTTTCAGAATAATTGATACAACTTCGGCTTCACCATTTGGATTCGCTGAAAAATACAACACTTCCGAACCTTTGTTACCAGCCGTTAAATCGTATTCTTTGTCTCGCGTAATTCCTGTTACAGCAAAACGTTTTTGATAAGCCGGACCATTTTTACCATCGCGATAAATCAAGTTATAGATAGTACGTTTATCATTTTTGTGCCAAATTCCGACATGAATAATTCCTTTTCCAACAAACGTTTTTGCATCAACTTTTGTCACAATCATCGAACCATCATGTTTGAAAACCACAATATCATCAATATCAGAACACTCGAATAAATACTCGTCTTTTTTCAATGAAGTTCCGATAAAACCTTCGTTTCTATCCACATAAAAACGTGTATTTGCAACGGCAACTTTAGTCGCATCAATCGTATCAAATGTTCTAATTTCTGTTTTACGTTCTTTTCCTTTTCCGTATTTTGTCTTTAGATTTTTGAAATAATCAATCGCGTAGTCAATCAAATTTGCTAAATGATGTTTTACATTTTCGATTTTATCTTCTAACGATTCTATGAATTGTTGCGCTTTATCTAAATCAAATTTAGAAATACGTTTGATTCGAATTTCTGTTAAACGTGTAATATCTTCTTCCGTAACTGGACGAACTAAATGCGCAATATGCGGTTTTAATCCTTTATCAATTGCAGAAATTACACCTTCCCATGTTTCTTCTTCTTCGATATCGTGATAAATTCTATTCTCGATAAAAATTCTTTCCAACGAAGAAAAATGCCATTGTTCCTGCAATTCATCTAACTCAATTTCTAATTCTTTTTTCAACAATTCAACTGTATTGTTTGTATTGTGAATTAAAATTTCAGAAACTGTTAAAAATTCAGGTGTTTGTTCATTAATCACACACGCATTTGGCGAAATAGAAATCTCGCAATCCGTGAATGCATACAATGCATCAATTGTTTTGTCTGGACTACTTCCTGGAACAAGATGAATTAAAATCTCAACTTCAGCCGCTGTATTATCTTCAATCTTTTTGATCTTGATTTTACCTTTATCATTGGCTTTCAAAACCGAATCAATCAAAGATCCTGTCGTTGTTCCGTAAGGAATTTCCGTAATTTTTAGCGTCGTTTTATCTTCTTGCAAAATCTTTGCACGAATGCGCACTTTACCTCCACGCAATCCATCATTATAATCGGAAACATCAACCAATCCAGAAGTTAAAAAATCTGGGAAAATTTGAAATTTCTTTCCTTTCAGATGTAAAATTGACGCATCAATTAACTCATTGAAATTATGCGGTAAAATCTTTGTTGACAAACCAACTGCAATTCCTTCAACTCCTTGTGCCAAAAGCAAAGGAAATTTGATTGGAAGATCGATTGGTTCTTTATTTCGACCATCATAAGAAGGTTGCCATTTTGTAGTTTTTGGATTATAGACAACTTCTAACGCAAATTTAGTCAATCGAGCTTCGATATAACGCGACGCAGCCGCTCGGTCACCAGTATAGATATTTCCCCAGTTTCCTTGCATATCGATCAACAATTCTTTTTGACCAATTTGAACCATTGCATCAGAAATCGCCATATCACCATGCGGGTGATATTTCATCGTATTTCCTACAATGTTCGCAACTTTGTTATATCGTCCGTCTTCCAACTCGCGCATTGAATGTAAAATTCTACGCTGAACTGGTTTCAAACCATCATAAATAGATGGAATTGCTCGTTCTAAAATTACATAAGAGGCATAGTCAAGAAACCATTCTTGGTACATACCAGAAACCTTCTTGATGCTCTCTTGATTGTCTTGCATCATGTTAAATAGCTACTTCTACATTGTTTTTGACCATACAATTAGACTCCACAATTTTGTCTAATTCAGTCAAAATAATATTAATATTTCGGTTAGAAATGAATGCTAAACGAAATTTGACTTTTGTTAAATTGGTAGGATTCTTTTTACTGTTAATATAAAAGACAACGTTTTTTGAAAGAATTCCTTTCTGAAAATCGTATTTGATCAATTTATACTTCGGTAAATCGATTTTGTTTGTTTTTGAATCTAAGAAGGATAAAAATCCAACATTCTTCGTTTCAAAAGTTATGGTTTCACCTTTTGTGTCCATCGCAAAAAATTGATTTCCGCTTTTATAGCTTACATATATTAGCAACGCTATAAAAATCGTAACAACATAAGGTGGTATTATGTGATATTTGTGCGGTAAAACACCTGTATACATAATAAGGTTTAGAATGATTAAAATAACGATGGCGAGATTCAGCATTTTGAATAACTGAATCACCTTTTTATTATTTTTCTTCATAATTTAAAATAGGTTTTAGGTTAAGATTGGTTTGGTTTTTATTTAATTTTTAATAGATTCTATGGCTAAATTGTTAATAATAAATTCTTGTCTTGTTGGTGTATTTTTTCCCATGTAAAATTCTAAAAGACTTTCGATGGTTTGATCTTTTCCGATCATTACAGGCTCTAAACGAATATCTTTTCCGATAAAATGCTTGAACTCGTCTGGCGAAATTTCACCTAATCCTTTGAATCGTGTAATTTCAGGATTTTTAACTTCTTCCAACGCTTTTATACGTTCAGGCTCAGAATAACAATAACGTGTTTCCTTTTTATTTCTCACACGAAAAAGTGGCGTTTGCAAAATATACAAATGACCTTCTTTGATCAGTTCTGGGAAAAATTGCAAGAAAAATGTAATAATCAACAAGCGAATATGCATTCCATCGACGTCAGCATCAGTTGCAATTACAACATTATTGTAACGTAAATCTTCTAATCCTTCTTCGATATTTAGCGCCGCTTGCAAAAGATTGAATTCTTCGTTTTCGTAAACGATTTTCTTTGTCAAACCGTACGAATTCAACGGCTTTCCTCTCAAACTAAACACCGCTTGCGTCTCTACACTTCTACTTTTGGTAATCGATCCACTTGCCGAATCTCCCTCGGTAATAAAAATAGTCGTATCTAAACGTAATTCAGCTTTCGGATCGTTATAATGTTGACGACAATCGCGCAATTTCTTGTTATGTAAACTAACTTTTTTCGCTCGATCACGCGCTAATTTTCGAATTCCAGAAAGTTCTTTTCGTTCCGTTTCCGATTGTTTAATCTTACGTTCTAATGCTTGCGCAACTTCTGTATTTTTGTGTAAAAAGTTATCAAGATTTGTTTTGATAAAATCATTAACAAACGTACGAACCGTTGTCATTCCTGGTCCAATTTCATTCGAACCAAGTTTAGTTTTCGTTTGCGATTCAAAAACGGGTTCAATTACTTTGATCGAAATTGCTCCAATAATTGATTTCCTAATATCCGCAGGATCGTAATTTTTGTTATAAAATTCGCGAACCGTTTTCACAACCGCTTCTTTAAAAGCTGTTAAATGCGTTCCTCCTTGCGTTGTATTTTGACCATTCACAAAAGAATAATACGTTTCCGAATATGATTTCGAGCTGTGCGTCATCGCAATTTCGATATCTTCACCTTTCAAATGGATGATATCATAAATCGTTTCTTCCTCGATATTATCTTTCAATAAATCTTTCAAACCATCTTTAGAAAAGAATTCTTCTCCATTAAAAATAATTTTCAATCCTGGATTTAAGTAAACATAGTTTTTCAACATTTTGTCTACATATTCTTTTCTGAATTTAAAATTCAAGAAAATCGATTTGTCTGGAACAAATGTAATTTTAGTTCCTTTTCGCAAAGATGTTTCTTTTTCATCTTCTTGACTGGCTAAAATCCCTTGCTCAAACTCTGCAATACGTGTTTTTCCATCTCGAATAGATTGCACTCGAAACGATGTTGACAACGCATTTACAGCTTTTGTACCAACACCATTTAAACCAACCGATTTTTTGAAAGCTTGTGAATCATATTTACCACCTGTATTCATCTTAGAAACGGCGTCAACCATTTTTCCAAGCGGAATTCCACGTCCATAATCACGAACCGTTACCTCATCTTCGCGCAGATTAATTTCGATTGTTTTCCCTGCACCCATCACAAATTCATCGATACAGTTATCTACAATCTCCTTCAACAAAATATAAATTCCATCATCTTGAGACGAACCATCTCCCAGCTTCCCAATATACATCCCAGGTCGCATGCGAATATGTTCGCGCCAATCAAGGGTTTTGATATTGTCTTCCGTATAATTTACTTGTTGATCTAATTCTGACATTTGAGTTGTTGAGTGTTAAACGAGTTTTACAAAAATAAGAAAAAAATTCCTAAAAATATTAAGGTTTATTGTTTTGATTTTGAGCAAAAACGACCTAATTTACCAATATGATAAAATCTAAACTACCCAATGTTTCGACAACCATTTTTTCGGTAATGAGTCAATTGGCAAATGAACATCAAGCGATTAATTTGGCGCAAGGTTTTCCAGACTTTAACGCAGATTCTGAATTAATTAGTCGTTTAAATTATTATTCAACACAAAATTACAATCAGTACGCGCCAATGACTGGCGTCGAAAAATTGCGTATGTTACTTTCAGAAAAATATTCTAATCTTTATCAATCTGATTACGATTTTCAGAATGAAATTAACATTACGAGTGGCGCAAGTCAAGCAATTTTTAATGTTATTTCTACATTAATTCATCCAAATGATGAAGTGATTATTTTTGAACCTGCTTACGATTTATATCAACCAACTATCGAATTATTTGGAGGAAAAATTGTTCCAATTCAGCTAAAATATCCTGAATATTCAATCGATTTTGAAGAATTGAAGCAAAAAATCAATGATAAAACGAAATTAATTATCGTTAATAATCCGAACAATCCAACAGGAAAAATTTTATCCGAAAATGATTTGAAACAATTTGAACAAATCCTAAAAGATTCAAATTGTTATTTGCTTGCAGATGAAGTTTATGAGCACATTACATTTGATGGAAAATCGCATCAAAGTTTTGCAAAATTAAAATCAGTAAAAGACAAGATTTTCATCGTAGGTTCTTTCGGAAAATTATTTCACATAACTGGTTGGAAAATCGGTTATATTTTAGCCGAAAAAGAATTGATGAAAGAGTTTAGAAAATGTCACCAATTCAATACTTTTTCTACGCATACACCATCACAATATGCAATTGCAGATTATTTAGAAAAACCTGATCATTACTTGCATTTGAATGATTTTTTTCAACAAAAAAGAGATTTATTTGTTAAAGGTTTAGCTTCAACAAATTTTGAAGTTTTGCCTTGCGAAGGAACTTATTTTGTAAGTGCAAATTATGCTAAAATAAGTGATTTATCTGATGATGAGTTTGCAAAACAGTTAACCATCAAAAATAAAGTTGCGACGATACCAATTTCAGCATTTTACCATGATAAAACAGATAACAAAGTAATTCGATTTTGTTTTGCTAAAAAGGATGAAACACTTTTAATGGCTTTAGAAAATTTGAAAAGTTTGTAGAAAAATAAAAGCTCAATCTTTCGATTGAGCTTTTTATATAGATATAATTTAAATCTTAAACATTAAACAAGAAATGCATGATATCACCATCTTGTACGATGTACGCTTTTCCTTCTACGTTTAATTTTCCTGCTTCACGACATTTAGATTCTGATCCGTATGTAATAAAATCCTCAAATTTGATTACCTCTGCACGAATAAATCCTTTTTCGAAATCTGTATGAATAACTCCAGCCGCTTGTGGTCCTGTAGAACCTTTTTTGATTGTCCAGGCACGAACTTCTTTTACACCTGCTGTGAAATAAGTTTCTAAATCTAACAGTGTGTAAGCAGAACGAATCAAACGATTAACGCCTGGCTCTTCTAATCCTAATTCTTCTAAGAAAATTTGACGTTCATCAAACGTTTCTAATTCATTGATATCAGCTTCAATTTGTGCCGCTAAAATCAACACTTCAGCATGCTCATCTTTTACAGCTTCTTTTACTTTTTCTACCCACTCGTTTCCGTCTTTTGCAGCAGATTCGTCTACATTACATAAGTACAAAACTGGTTTAGAAGTAATTAATTGTAACGAATCTACAATTTCTTGCTCTTTTTCGTCCAAATCCATCTCACGAACATTTTTCAACTCTTCTAAATGAGCGATTACAGCTGTTAAAACTTCTACAACTTTTTGTTCGTCTTTATTTCCCGCTTTTGCTGCTTTTTTAGATTTATCGATACGTTTTGTAACTGTATCCAAATCTTTCAATTGCAACTCAATATCAATTGTTTCTTTATCACGCAATGGATTAATAGAACCATCAACATGTGTAATATTTTCGTTTTCGAAACAACGTAAAACGTGAATAATTGCATTACACTCGCGGATATTTCCTAAAAATTGATTTCCTAAACCTTCTCCCTTACTTGCTCCTTTTACTAAACCAGCAATATCTACAATTTCTACAACCGCAGGCACAACGCGCTCTGGATTTACAATTGCTTCTAACTGATTTAGACGAGTATCTGGTACAGAAACTGTTCCTACATTTGGTTCAATTGTACAGAAAGGATAATTCGCCGATTGCGCCTTTGCATTCGACAAACAGTTAAATAAAGTAGATTTACCAACATTAGGCAATCCAACAATTCCACATTTCATATATGTTGTCTCTTTTTTTAATGATTGAATATTAGAACGATGTTCTAATAATTTTGTGCAAAGATAATGATTTCCATTAAATTTATTTAACCGAAGAAACTCTGTTCAATTTTATATTTAATACATTTCCAGAATATGATTTCATTTCACCATAAAAACAATCGCAAGTCGCATTATAAGTTAAATCATAATAATTAGAAGTTTTATCAAGATTTATTTTTCTGAATTTGAGTTGAGGAAAATTAAACACAACAGAATCTGTCACATCTTTTTCATAACCATCTTGAAAATCAAATTCTATTTTTAATTTTGATTTATTTCTTGAAACATCCATAACCGCATCACTCTTTGTCAAAGGAACTTCTACCACTTTCGATTTATAATCCAAAAAATCTTGTTTCCATTTTCCTTCAATTGTTTTTATATTATTGGATGCGCAACTCACAAGAAATAGCAAAAAGATAAATCCTAAAAAATGTTTCATAAGTGTTAATTTTTTATTGAAAATACAATTATTTATTTACATTTACTTAAATACTTATTACAATGAAATTAAAAGCCTTAATCGTAAGTTTTATGATTGCTTTCGCAGGAATCGTAAACGCGCAAACAGCAACAGAAATATTAACAAAAGCTCAAAATCAAGCGAAGGTTGAAAATAAAAATGTCTTTTTAATTTTTCATGCTTCTTGGTGCGGATGGTGTAAAAAGATGGAAAAAAATATGGACGATCCAGCTGTGAAACCATATTTTGATGCGAATTATGTCAAAACATTTATTACTGTACAAGAACGTGCAGAGAAGAAAAATTTAGAAACTCCTGGTGGAGATGCTATCAATGAGAAATTAGGAGGAAAAAATCAAGGTTTGCCTTTTTGGGTAATTTTAGATTCGACTGGAAAAGTTTTAGAAGATTCTCGCGTAAATGGAGAAAATCTTGGTGGTCCAGCTTCTGAAGAAGAAGTAAATCACTTGATTGCAAAACTTGAAAAAACAACGAAAAACGATAAAGTTGATCCAGAAAAAATCAAAGAAGTTTTTATCTTGAAAAAGAAATAATTCACAAAAAAATCCGCTCAATGGACGGATTTTTTTTTATTGTGTTAAAACATGAAAAGCTTCTTCCAAGTTTTTATATTGTCCTTTAAATTCTTCTATCGCTTGATCGGCTACAATTTTTCCTTTATTCAAGAGGATTACACGCGAACAAAGCGCTTCTACTTCTTGCATAATATGTGTCGAAAGTATCACCGTTTTTTCTTTTCCAATTTCTTTAATTACCTCTCTAATTTCAATAATTTGATTTGGATCCAAACCATTTGTAGGCTCATCTAAAATTAAAATTTCTGGGCTAGAAATAATCGCTTGCGCCAATCCAACACGCTGTTTATATCCTTTAGATAATTGATGAATTTTCTTATGTTTTTCTGGTGATAAACCTACTTTTTCAATGACTTCATCAATTTTTGATTTAGGCACATTTCGAATATTTGTTACAAATTCCAAATACTCTCTTACATACATATCCATGTACAATGGATTATTTTCTTGCAAAAATCCAATCAACTTTTTCGATTCAATTGGTTGCGTCGAAACATTAAAATCATTCACAGAAATTTCACCAGAATCTGCATTTATTGCATTGGTAATACTTTTCATCAATGTCGATTTTCCTGCTCCATTTGGTCCAAGTAAACCAACAACTTCGCCATTATTTATAGAAAACGAAACTTTGTCTAAAGCCATCTGTTCACCGTATTTTTTTACTAAATCTGTAATGATTATTCCCATTTGATGAAAAATTTTCGATAAAATTAGCAAAAAAGATTTGGATAACTGAAAAATTATTTTTTAGATTTGTAAAACAATTAGAAAAACGAAATGGCAACATTCAATTATTTTAACGCATTCTTTTTTTACTTTTTTGGATATTATCCAGGAGAGCAGGGACTGCGTTGTCAAAATTGATTGTTAACATTCATAATAAGATAATATAAAGTCCCGCAATTTGTGGGACTTTTTTTGTGGAAAAAAATGAAAGAAAGAGTTGCAATACAAGGTTACATTGGTTCATATCATCACGAAGCTGCCAATAATTATTTAGGAAATGACATCGAAATTGTAGAATGCGACACATTCAAAACTTTAGCAAAGTCGCTTGCAAAGGGAAAAGTTGAAAAAGCAATCATGGCAATTGAAAACACAATTGCTGGGGCAATTTTACCAAACTATGCATTGCTAACGAAATATAATTTGAAAGTTGTTGGAGAAATTTATTTATCAATTCAACATCAATTGATGGTAAAAAAAGGACAAACTTTAGATGATATAAAAGAAGTTCGTTCGCACCAAATGGCATTGTTACAATGTGATAAGTTCCTTGAAAAACATCCAACATGGCGCGTTGTAAATGATATCGACACTGCATTAACAGCCAAAGATATTATTGAGCAAGATTTGAATGATGTTGCTGCAATTGCCTCAAGAAAAGCGGCAGAAGTATATGGATTAGACATTTTAGCTTCAAGTATTCAGACGTTTCAAGATAATTTTACTCGCTTTTTTGTATTGCAACGCGAGCACAACGATTACGAAGATTTCAATAAAGTTTCGATGCGTTTTTCTGTTCCACATAAAGCTGGTGCTTTAGTAGATGTATTAAATCAAATTGCAGAATGTGGAATAAATATGGACAAAATACAATCTGTTCCGATTATTGAAAAACCTTGGGAATACTCTTTCCATATTGACATTACGTTCGAGCAAAAAGAACAATATTATGAATTGCTTGGAAAAATTGCAAGAAAGTTAACGGATTTAGAAATATTAGGCGAATATAAACTGGGGAAAAAATGATAGCAGAAGCCCAACGATTACAAAGTGTTCAAGAATATTATTTCTCGAAAAAATTACAAGAAATAGCGAACATGAAAACCGACATTCCAATCATTTCATTAGGAATTGGAAGTCCAGATTTACAACCTCATCCAGATGTGATCGAGGAATTAATCAAAAGCTCACAAAGCGGAATCAATGGTTATCAAAGTTATCGTGGAATTCCAGAGATGCGCGAAGCAATGGCAAGTTTTTATAAAAATATGTTTGATGTAGACGCCAATCCTTCAACAGAAATTTTACCATTAATGGGCTCTAAAGAAGGAATTATGCACATTTCGATGGCATTTTTGAATGAAGGTGATAAAGTTTTAATTCCAAATCCAGGTTATCCAACCTATTCATCTGTTACAGAATTAGTGCAAGCAGAACCTTTATTCTACGATTTGAAAAATGAAAATGATTGGCTTCCAGATTTTGATCAGTTAGAAAAATTAGCCGAGCAAAAACCAAAAATTATGTGGCTCAATTATCCACATATGCCAACCGGAGCCAAAGCCCCAAAAGACGTTCTTAGAAAATTAGTAGAGTTTGCAACTCGTCACAATATCTTAATCGTAAATGATAATCCGTATAGTTTTATTTTGAACGATGAACCGACAAGCATCTTAGGAATTGAAGGTGCAAAAGATGTTTGTATCGAACTGAATTCATTAAGCAAAACCTTTAACATTGCAGGTTGGCGAGTAGGAATGGTGATTGGAAAAGAAAGTTTTATTAATTCTATTCTAAAAGTAAAGTCAAATATGGATTCGGGAATGAATTTTGCGATACAAAAAGCCGCGACAAAAGCTCTTTTAGTTGATGATTCTTGGTACGATGAATTAACAAAAATTTACGCAGAAAGACGAAGAATCATTTGGGAAATCGCTGATATTTTAAATGTAAAATATAATCCCAATGCAGCAGGAATGTTTATTTGGGCGAAGCTTCCAGAAGGAAAAGATGATAAAAAATTTATTGATGAAATTTTATACAATAAAAAAGTATTTATTACACCAGGAAGTATTTTCGGAAGCAATGGTGAAGGATTTATAAGATTTTCACTTTGCGCACCTGTCGAGAAGTTGATTGAAGTAAAGAGAAGATTAGAAGCATGAAAATAATTTCAGTAATCGGTTTAGGATTAATCGGAGGTTCTTTTGCTTTAGCATTAAAAAAAGTTGGTGTTGCCGAAAAAATAATCGGTGTTGATCAAAATATTGAACATCAAATTCAAGCTTTAGAATTAGGAATTGTGGATGAAATCGCTCCTTTGAATGAAGCACTTTCTCAATCAGATTTAGTAGTGATTGCGGTTCCAATTAATTCAATTCAAAAAGTTTTACCAGAGATTTTAGATCAAATTAATGATAAAACGATTGTAATGGACATGGGATCAACAAAAGCTGGAATTTGTAAAAAAGTTTTAAGTCATCCCAAAAGAAAACAATTTGTTGCCACACACCCAATCGCAGGAACGGAAAATTCTGGACCAAAAGCTGCTTTTCCTGAGTTGTTTTTAAACAAAGTTGCGATTTTGTGTGATATTGAAGAAAGCGAAAAAGAAGCAGTAAAAAAAGTAAGAAAAATTTATCAATCGCTCTGGATGAATGTTAAAACAATGACTTCGGAAGCGCATGATGCGCACATTGCGTACGTTTCTCATCTTTCGCACATTACATCTTTCGCTTTAGGACAAACAGTTTTGGAAGAAGAAAAGAATGAAGATGCAATTTTTGACATGGCTGGATCTGGTTTCGAATCTACGGTTCGTTTAGCAAAAAGTTCTCCTGATATGTGGACACCAATTTTGATTCAGAATCGAGAAAATTTACTCAATGCTATTGATGCTTATCAAACACAAATTTCGAAAATCAGAAAAATGATCGAAGAAAAAGACGCCGAAGATATTCATCAATATTTAAAAAACACAAACGACATACGTCGAATATTAAATAAATAATTACTCTCAAATAAAATAAATATTAAATCTTAAATTTGTAAATGTTATGGAAAACAATAACTGGATAAAAGAATACGATAAACCAATGATCATCGCTGGACCTTGTAGTGCAGAAAGTGAAAAACAAATGATGACAATCGCTGAAGATTTGGACAAAGATTATGTGCAAGTTTTCCGTGCGGGAATTTGGAAGCCTCGTACTAAACCAAATTGTTTCGAAGGAGTTGGTGCAATCGGATTAAACTGGTTGAAAAAAGTAAAAGACGAATTCGGAATGAAAATCGCAACTGAAATCGCCAATGCAAATCACGCAAAATTAGCGTTAGAATATGATGTTGACGTTTTATGGATTGGTGCTCGTTCTACGGTAAACCCTTTTACAGTACAAGAAATTGCTGAAGCTTTACGTGATACAGACAAAACAGTTTTGGTTAAAAATCCTGTAAATCCAGATTTAGATTTATGGATTGGTGCTTTGGAGCGTTTAGAAGGTCAAGGAATCAAAAACTTAGGTGCTATTCACCGTGGTTTTTCAACGTACAAAAAGACAAAATACCGTAACAATCCACAATGGCAAATTGCATTAGATTTCAAAAACAAATTACCAAACGTGCCAATTATTTGTGACCCATCACACATTTGCGGAAACAGAACAGGATTATTTGATGTTGCACAGCAAGCTTTCAACTTTGAATACAATGGATTGATGATCGAAACACACAATAATCCTGATGAAGCTTGGTCTGATGCAGCTCAACAAGTAACACCAGCTCGTTTATTAGAAATCTTAAAAGATTTAGAAATTCGTGTTTCTGATGATCCAGATGCAATTTACAAAACTGGAATTCAGAATTTACGTCATCAAATTGATGAATTAGATAACTCTATTTTAGATGCAATTGCTCAACGTATGAAAGTTGCAAACTCTATCGGAGAATTGAAAAAAGAACATAATGTGGCAGTTTTTCAGCCAGATCGTTGGAAACAAATCAAAGATAATTCTGTAAAAGCAGGAGTTTCTTTAGGTTTATCTGAAGATTTTGTTGACAAATTATTGCAAGCAATTCACCAAGAATCTGTTGCGCAACAAAACCAAATTATGGTAAAAAAAGAAGAAAAAATTTAAACAATATTGAAAGGAATTGTCATAAAATCTACTGGTAGTTGGTATCATCTTTTAACCGAAGATGGTGCAACCTATCAGGCAAGAATTAGGGGAAAATTTAGAATAGCCAATATCAAACATACCAATCCAATTGCTGTTGGAGATGAGGTTGAGTTTGAGATTGACAAAGATGATATTGCAGTCATTACAAAAATTCATGATCGCAAAAATTACATCATACGAAAATCTGTTAATCTATCCAAAAAAACGCATATTATTGCCTCTAACATTGATGTTGCTTTTTTGGTTGTAACGCTTTCTAATCCCAAAACTTCGTTTGGTTTTATTGACCGTTTTTTGATTACTGCCGAAGCTTATCATATTCCTGTTGTAATTTTATTCAACAAAATGGATTCATACACGGAAGATGAAATGGCTGAGTTAGAAATTTATAAATCAATTTACAATTCTATCGGTTACGAAAGTCTTGATATTTCTGCTGAAACTGGTCTAAATTTAGATCTTGTAAAAAATCGAATGAAAGATAAAGTGAGTTTGGTTTCGGGACATTCTGGCGTTGGAAAATCAACGTTGTTGAATACTTTAAACCCTGATTTGAACCTAAAAACGCACGAAGTTTCTGATTTTAATAGCAAAGGACAACATACCACAACTTTTGCACAGATGTACGAATGGCCTTTTGGAGGTTTCATTATCGATACGCCTGGAATTAAGGAATTTGGTTTGGTTCATATCGACAAAACCGAATTACAAGGTTATTTTCCTGAAATTTTAGAACTGAAACACAATTGTAAATTTGATAATTGTATTCACGTTAACGAGCCAAAATGTGCTGTACGTTATGCAGTAGAAATTGGTGAAATCGCAGTTTCTCGCTACGAAAATTATCTCACTTTTTTAGAAGAAGATATTTATACCGAAAAATAATAAAAAAGCCGTTTCTTATGAAATGGCTTTTTTATTTTCTCAAATTACGGTTTCACGTAAAAATAATTCAATTTCTCATTTTATTTTTGTTAAAATTAATTGAATGAGCAATTTATCCGTAAAAATCGCTTTAGATTTTGAGGAATGTACAAAGGAACAAAAAGAAAGATTTTTATTGCATTTAGAAGATTTAAATTGGAAACCATTAAATCCAAATAAATTGTGGATTGCTGAATTTGATAATTCTGAAAATAAAGAAAACAGAATAAAAAATATAGAACAAGAAATCATCAATGCAAAAAAAATGTCAAAGCTCTATGAGTTATATTATGCGATAATTGCAGATGAGGAAATCTATTTTAACCAACTAACTTAAACCTATAGCGATTGCTTTCTAAACTTAAATTACAACAAACGTTATAACACATTTAAAAGATGAGTTGTAACGTTTTTTTATTTGTTAATAATTTCTTAAATTCAAATCGATTTTAAATCAATAAAACTAGAATTATGCGAGTGATTTTACAGCGTGTGCAACATGCTTCTGTAATGGTAGATGGAGAAATAACAGGAAAAATTGAAAGCGGAATTTTGGCCTTGGTTGGTTTTGAACCTGATGATACGAAGGAAGATTTTGAATGGATTTCGAAAAAAATAATTAAACTCCGAATTTTCAATGATGAAAATGATGTGATGAATTTGGATGTACAGCAAACAAATGGAGATATTTTGGTTGTGTCTCAATTTACGTTGCATGCGTCTACGAAAAAAGGAAATCGTCCGTCATATATCAAAGCGTCAAAACCGGACATAGCAAACGTACAATATGAAACATTTTTGAACGTTTTAGAATCAAATTTCAAACCTGTACAAAGAGGAATTTTTGGTGCAGATATGAAAGTCGAATTGTTGAATGATGGTCCTGTAACCATTTTTATCGATTCAAAAAATAAAGAATAACTTGATTAATAGATATTGAATGAAACAAACTCTACTTTTTTTAACTTTTTTGATTAGTTCATTTTCTTTTGCGCAAAACTATGCAGTTGATCAGATTCCAGACGATTTGATAAAAGATGCTTATGCTGTTGTGCGCAAAAACGAAGAAAAAATAGAACTTCTCAAAGTTGATGAACTAAAATATACGGAAGACGTTGTCGTAACAGTTTTGACTAAAGCGGGCGATAATTATGTTGGTGCGCAAGCGAATTATGATGCAAATACGAAAATTGACTTATTCGAGGCAACTTTGTATGATGCAAATGGAAAAGAAATTAAAAAATTCAAGACCAAAGATTTTGGTGACCAAAGTTATGTAACAGGTGGACAAATGTACACGGATGATCGCATCAAATATTTAAATTATACTCCAACAAATTATCCTTACACGATAAATTATAAAATTGTTACAACGAACAAAAATACACTTTGGATTCCGCGTTGGTCACCTATACGAGCAGCAAATTTATCAATCGAAAAATCGTCTTATCAATTTGTCAATAAAACATCTTCAACCATTCGATTGAAAGAAGATAATTTTAAAGGTTTTGACATTGCAAAAACAGGAAATAACAATAATTTGAGCTATTCATTAAACAATGTTTTGGCATTTAATGAAGAAGATCAAATGGTTGGAAGTCAAAAAATATTTCCTCGCGCTATTTTAGCTTCAAATCAAATCAATATCGATGGTGTTAAAGGAAATTTTGACAATTGGAATGATTACGGAAAATGGACTTTTGATAATTTAATTCGTACAAAATTAGATTTTACTCCAGCTCAAAAATCTGTTTTTCAAAATATGGTAAAAGAAGCAAAGTCGGATGAAGAAAAAGTTCAGATTTTGTACAAACATTTGCAAAATAAAGTTCGATATATTGGTGTACAACTGGGAATTGGAGGACTTTCGCCTTTTCCGAATTCTTATGTTGAGAGCAAAAGTTATGGCGATTGCAAAGCCTTATCTAATTATATGATTGGAATGTTAGATGCAGTGAATATCAAATCGTATCACACCATATTATTTGCTGGAAATCCAATTGATATTGATGAGCAAATGATGTATCAACAAGGAAATCACATGATTGTTTATATACCTCTAAATGGAAAAGATATTTGGTTAGAAGCAACAAGTCAAACAGCTCCTTATAATTATTTAGGTGATTTTGCAGGAAATAGAAAAGTATTAATTGTTGATGAAAAAGGCGGAAAAATTATTCCTTCACAACAATTCAAAACAGAAGATAATCAATTATTCGTGAATGGAAATGCAACACTTTTAGCAGATGGGACATTAAATTTTGATTTTTCTGAAACTTCCAAAGGTTTGATTTATGAGAATTTTGCAAGATTTAATCAATTAAGCGAGAAAGAACTTGATGTTCGTTTAAAAAATCGATTTTCTTACTTACAAGGAATATCATTCAAAAAGAAAGAATTTAATAATGATTGGAAAAATGCTGTTTTCACTTCAAATTTCGAGTTTTCAGCACCAAATTATGCTAAAATTCAAGGAAATAACATCATTCTGAATATTATTCCAGTGAATAAAGAAGAGACTTCTGTCAAAAAAATGAAAGATAGAAAGTTTGATTTCAACATCGAGACAGGATATGTTGACGAAGTTTCGTATACATTGACACTTCCTTCTGGTTATAAATTACCACAAAAATTTGATGCTATAATTGTGAAATCAGCTTTTGGTGAATATCAATTAGAAATCAATCCAAAAGAAAATAATGCATTCGAAATAAAACGTATTTACAAACAATTTTCAGGAACTTTCTCAAAAGAAAAATACAACGAATATGTAGAATTTAGAAGACAAATTTCGGGTTACGATAACACAAAACTACTTTTAGAAAAATTATAACACTAATATGAAAACAATATTTACGATTGTTGCGACAGTTGCAACCGTTTCGAGTTTTGCTCAAGATGTAAAATTTGGAAAACTATCTAAACAAGATTTCGAGAAAACAAAAAGTACAATTCAAGCTGACGCTCCTGCAGAAGTTTTATATGCTGACGGAAATTATAAAGTTAGTTTTAATACCAATCAAGGCGGTGTTGAGCAAACAAAGAAAGTTTTTTATAGAGTAATTGTTTTTGATAAGGATAAAACACCTGATGATGTTTTAAAAATAGAAATTCCTCTTTACAAAAGCTCAGGATCAGATCAAGATAAATTAATTTCATTAAAAGCGGTTACTTATAACCTTGAAAACGGAAAAATTGTTGAACAAAAAGTCGAGAAAAAAGATATTTTTTTAGATAAAGTTCATCGTTTTATGGATAAACAAACGTTTACTTTTCCAAATGTAAAAAATGGATCAATCTTAGAATATACGTACGAAATTATTTCTCCATTTTATGGAAGTACGGATACCTGGTATTTTCAACAATCAATTCCTGTAGTTGCGAGTAATTTGACGATGCAAAATCAAGAACATTTTAATTATCAACAAGATTTGAGAGGTGCATTTGCTCCAAAATTAACAAAAAATTCTAAAGATGATACTTTTTCAACTACTTCTTTTGGAAACAGAGGTGTTTCATCTTTTGGGGGAAATATGGGAAATCAAGGCGCGACATCAAGTAACCACAAATTAAAAATTGACACGCAAACCTATTCATTAACTAATTTACCTTCTTATTCTCGCGAAGCTTATGTGCTTAATCCAAGAAATATGCTAGCAAGTATTCAGTTTGAGTTGGCTTCTTTTGTTGCTCCTGGTAGAACTTCAGAAAATTTTTCTACAACATGGGAACGTATTGGTAAAGATTTGATGGATCATGAAGAGTTTGGTCGACAATTAAATGGGAATAATTTTTTAGATGAAACTGTAAACGCTACAATTGTTGGAAAATCTACAAATATTGAAAAAGCTCAAGCAATTTACAATTATGTAAAAAACAACATGGCTTGGAATGATTATTTAGGTCAATATACAGATAAAGGAATCCGAAAAGCATTTAACGAAAAATCTGGAAATTCAGCGGATATCAATCTTATGTTAACAGCTATGTTGCGTAAAGCCGGATTAGACGCAAATCCAATTGTTTTGAGTACGTTGCAAAATGGTTTAATCAATTATTCGTTTCCTTCACGTAGCAAATTGAATTATGTAATTGTTGGAGCAACAATAGATAATGAATTTTATTTAATGGATGCAACTGATAAAAATGCTCAAATTAATTTATTACCAATTCGAGCAATTAACGATCGTGGATTTATGGTAAATGACAAAGGAATAAAAGAAGTTCCTCTTCGTAATTCGGTTATGACCAATGATAAAATATCAATTACGGCAGATTTAAAAGCAGACGGAACATTAACTGGAATTTTTTCGAATGTTCGCGATAATTATTTTTATATGTTTGATAAAAGTGAAATCGCAGATGATCCAAAAGCGTTCGAAAAAGAATTTGTAGAAGATTATAATTTTGAAATTTCAGAATTTAAAACACAAGATAACAAACAAAATGTAATTCGTCATCAATTCAAATTTGATGATGTAAAAGTAGATGTGGCTGGAAATAAAATATTATTCAATCCATTTTTATTTGTTGCGAATACAAAACATAATTTAAATCTAGATCAACGTAATTACAATATTGAGTTTGGTGCACCAACTACGAATACAAATACAGTTAAAATTAAAATTCCAGAAGGTTACAAAGTCGAATCTTTACCAACTGAAAAGCAATTTACAATGCCCGATCAAGCTGGTGGATATGCATATAAAGTAATTGAAAAAGATGGTTTTATTATCGCTCAAGCCCAAAAAGTTATTCCATACAGTATTTTACCTGCACAATACTATAAACCATTGAAAGAATTTTTAACAAATATTATTAATGCAGAAAGTCAGCAAGTGATTTTGGTAAAACAATAAAAAAATATTCTAAACATCGAATAAAGCCAACTCCAAATACGAGTTGGCTTTTTATTTTTGTACCTTTAACTTTTAAAATTTAAAATAAGATGAGCCTTAAACAAGCACAAACAGACGTTGATAATTGGATAAAAGAACATGGTGTTCGTTATTTTAACGAATTAACAAATATGGCACAATTAACTGAAGAGGTAGGAGAAGTTGCACGTATTATTGCGCGTCGTTACGGTGAACAATCGGAGAAAGAATCTGATAAAAACAAAGATCTTGGCGAAGAATTGGCAGATGTTATTTTTGTAGCGCTTTGTTTGGCAAATCAAACAGGTGTTGATTTAGAATCAGCTTTTTACAAAAAATTAGATTATAAAACAAAACGTGACCACGATCGTCATCAAAATAATGATAAATTAAAATAAATATGATTGAAATTTCTGCTCTAAAATCTCCGATAAACAATCAATTAGCCATCACAGGTTCTAAAAGCGAAAGCAATCGTTTGTTGTTATTAAGTCAATTATTTGAGAATGTTTTGACATTAGAAAATGTTTCAAATTCAGAAGATTCTCAATTAATGCAAAAAGCGTTAGCGAACAAAAGTGATTTAGTTGATATTCACCACGCGGGAACTGCCATGCGATTTTTAACGGCTTATTTTTCTATTCAAGATGGACGAAAAATAACGTTGACAGGTTCTGAAAGAATGAAACAACGTCCAATAAAAGTTTTGGTTGATGCCTTGAATGAGCTGGGTGCAGAAATTTCGTATCAAGAAAACGAAGGTTATCCACCTTTATCGATTGTTGGAAAAAAAATAACGAAAGATTCTATTACAATCCCTTCTAACATTAGTTCTCAATATATCTCTGCTTTATGTTTGATTGGAACGAAATTAGAAAATGGATTAACGATTAATTTGGATGGAAAAATTATTTCTATTCCTTATATTCAAATGACAATTCAATTATTGAATAAAGTTGGAATTAATGCAATTTTCGAAGGAAATACAATCAAAATTCCTTTTACTGAAAACATCAAAGCTCAAACATTACAAGTAGAATCTGATTGGAGTTCAGCTTCATATTATTATAGTTTGATTGCTTTATCGCAGAATTCTGAAATTAAAATCTCAACTTATTTCGAAGATTCTTTACAAGGAGATTCAGCTTTGCAACATATTTATGCAGAAAATTTTGGTGTAATTTCAACTTTTGAAAATGGAGTTTTAACATTGAAAAATGAAGATAATTTCATACCAAAATCTATCATCGAATTAAATTTAATCAATACTCCAGATATTGCACAGACAATTGCTGCAACTTGTGTGGGATTGAAAACAAAATGTCATTTAACTGGTTTAGAAACACTAAAAATCAAGGAAACCGACCGTTTAATCGCACTTAAAAATGAGTTGGAAAAATTTGGAGCAATTATAACAATTACAAACGATTCATTAACGATAGAAGGTTATAATAATTTTGAAAAAACGCCTACTTTAGCAACATATAACGACCACAGAATGGCAATGTGTATGGCGCCTTTGTCGCAAATTTACCCAATTCGAATTGAGAATGAAATGGTCGTAGAAAAATCTTATCCAACATTTTGGGAAGACTGGAAACAATTAGGTTTTGAAATTAAATCGATTTAAAATATAACAAAAAAATCCGCTTAAAAGCGGATTTTTTTTAGTTTGTATATACTTCATTTATTCAAAATTCTGCATATTTACCAAATTGGCATAAACACCTTTTTTCTCAATAAGTGAATGATGATTTCCTTGTTCAATAATTTTACCTGCTTCCATTACTACAATTTTATCCGCATTCTGAATTGTTGATAAACGGTGCGCAATAACCAAAGAAGTACGATTTTGCATCATATTATTCAAGGCAACTTGTACCAATTTTTCAGATTTCGTATCCAAAGCAGAAGTTGCTTCATCCAAAACCATAATCGGTGGATTTTTATAAACCGCACGCGCAATACTTAAACGTTGTTTTTGTCCACCAGAAAGCTTGCTACCTCCCTCTCCTACTGACTCTTGATATTTTTCTGGCATTTTTACAATAAACTCTTCCGCATTTGCAATTTGCGCAGCATATTCTACTTTTTCCAAATTTGGAGATTTATCACCTAATGAAATATTATTAAAAATTGTATCATTAAACAAAATAGAATCTTGCGTAACCAAACCAAATAACAAGCGATAATCATTTAATTTTATATGTTTGATATCAATTCCATCAATCAAAATTTGACCTGATTTCACATCCCAAAAACGAGTAATTAAATTCGCCAAAGTCGATTTTCCAGAACCAGATTGCCCAACTAAAGCAACGGTTTCTCCTTTATTAATTGTTAAATTAAAATTCTCGATCACATTATGTTTTCCATAAGCAAATGTGACATTTCTAAACTCAATTTTATCTTCAAACGCATCAATTCCTTTAGCATCTGGAACATCTTTTATCGAAACATCAGCATCCAAAACTTCAAAAATTCTCTTTGCAGAAACTTCTCCTTTTTGTACATCTGATAATGCTTTCGAAAAGCGTTTAATCGGATCTAATAATGTATAAAATGTTGCGATATAAAAAATAAATTGTGATCCTGTTAAACCATTTCCTTCTAACGATAATTTACCTCCAAAAAAAACAATTAATCCAATTGTAACAGCACCTAAAAATTCACTTGTTGGTGAAGCTAAAGCACGTTTTTTCATTACTTTTTGAAGATATTTTCGATAACGATTAATCGATTCATCAAAACGACCTTTTACTTGATCTTCAGCATTAAAAATTTTGATAATCTTAAGAGAAGAAAGTGTTTCGTCTACATAAGTAATAATATTAGATAATTCGTCTTGCGCATGAGTAGCAGCTTTTTTGAGACTTTTTCCAATCAACGAAATAATTGTTCCCATAATCGGGAAAACCAAAATAGCAAAAATCGTTAATTGATAACTTACAGTAAATAAGAATATCACAAAAACAATAATCATAATTGGTGAACGCACAAGTTCTACAAAAGAATTTAAGATATTCGATTCAACTTCATTTACATCACTTGACATACGATTTATCATATCGCCTTTTCGTTTTTCTGTAAAATAAGCAACTGGTAAATCGATAATTTTATTATGAATATCCACTCGCAAATCGCGTGTAACCCCAGAACGTAAATCGACCAAACAAGTTTCTGAAAGAAAACTGAAAATATTACGAAACAAAAATGCAATAATAAATACAACACACGAAATTGCTAATACATAAACTGGACCTTCGGTTTGCGACAATTGATTCATATAATAGCCCGAATAATCAGAAAAAAATTGTTTCAAATCAACTAAATGACCTGAATAAATCGGTTTGACTGTAATGTGTTTTTTATCTTCTCCGAAAAGCACACTCAATATAGGCATCATGAATGCTAATGCAACAATATTAAATAATGCATACATTAAATTAAAAAAAATTGCTGCAACAAATGAAGATTTGTAAGGTTTTATATAAGCAAACGCTCTGTTTTTATATGAACTCATTAATTTATTTTAGAAATAATCAAAAACTAAAGTTTTGAAGTTACAAATTTAAGCAAAAAAAATAATGACTATTCTTTTAGAAATAGTCATTATAGAGTAAAATTTTGTGGGTTTGATTACTCAGAGTAACCTTTTCGTTTTTGTTTTGATTTTTATTTAACTCGTTGCCAAGTTTGCGTTCTTCCTACAAGAGAAATCCCGATAAAACCTCTTACGTCTAATTTATCATTTCCGTTAAGAGACATTTTTGCTTTGTATTCCTTTCCACTATTAGGATCAATGATTTTTCCACCATTCCATTCTTTTCCATCTTTTTTAAGACCAGAAAGAATTTGCATTCCTAAAATTGGTTTATTTTTTAATGCGCCTGAACAATCTGTACATTTTGCATCTTCTTTTCCTTTTGTTAAAATCTTAGTGACTTTACCATAAAGTTTTCCATCTTTTTCGAAAATCTCTACGTAAGACTTCGCCTGTTTTGTCTCATCATCAATTGTTTTCCAAGTTCCAATTGGTGATTGCGCATACATTAAAGATGTCAACATAAAGAATAATCCGAATAAAATTGATTTTTTCATATTTTTATCCTTTAAAATTTATTTCACTAAAATAACTATTTTTTAGTGTAAATAAAACACTATGCTTTATTTTTTATAAAAATAATCTTTTTTAAACACATAAACCCTTTTATAATATTGATTACTAGTTATTTAATTTGATAAATAATTTTAAATAAATAAAAATAGATTTTATTCATAAAAGTCAAAACAGTGTGTTATTATGCTTACATAGCAATAATAAAAGAGAAAGCATTTTTATGGGTTTTGTCATTTTTTCGACAATTTCTTCTTCAAGAATAAAAAAATGAATACATTTGTCTACTATTTTTATAGAGTTTATAGATTTAAGAATGAATCAGCTTACGAAATACAGTTTACCATTTAGAAAACAAGAAGTAGAACCGTTGATAGAATCCATTATTTATGATGAGATTTTTCAACAACCAAATCCTTTGTATAAGAAAGAAGATTTACTCAATCAATTCAATTCTATTTTGTTAAAAATTGTTCCTGAGGAGAAATCGAATCAAATTAGTTTATATTTTTTTGAACAATTTGCACAACTTAGACAAGAATTAGAGGAACTAATTTTTGTTTTTTATGCAAATGATCCTGCATCTAAATCGGAAATTGAAATCATTTTAGCCTATCCTGGTTTTTTTGCAATTGCAATTCATCGTTTAGCACATATTCTCTACAATTTAAATACGCCTATTCTTCCTCGTTTTTTTTCCGAATATGCACATTCTAAAACTGGAATTGATATTCATCCTGGTGCTTCAATTGGAAAAAACTTTTATATCGATCATGGTACAGGAATTGTCATTGGAGAAACAACATTGATTGGTGATAATGTGAAAATTTACCAAGGCGTAACATTAGGAGCGTTTTATGTTTCGAAGAATTTGGCTAATAAAAAACGTCATCCAACAATAGAAAATAATGTCACAATTTATGCTGGAGCAACTATTTTGGGAGGAACAACAATTATTGGAAAAAATTCTGTAGTCGGCGGAAATGTTTGGATTACAGAAAGTATAGAAGAAGATTCTGTTGTCTATCAAGAGAATCAACCACAAATAAAAAAACAAAAAAAAGAACAACATATCAATTATATCATCTAAAACCTTACAACAATGATTTACAATAATGTATTAGAAACCATAGGAAATACACCAATTATTAAACTGAATAAATTATTTCCTAACCATAACGTTTATATTAAAGTAGAAAAACAAAATCCGGGTGGATCAATAAAAGATCGTATTGCTTTGGCAATGATTGAAGATGCTGAAAAAGCTGGAATTTTAAAACCTGGAGGAACAATTATAGAACCTACTTCGGGTAATACAGGAATTGGCTTATCATTTGTTGCGGCTGTAAAAGGTTACAAAATGATTATCACAATGCCAGAATCGATGTCAATTGAACGTCGTAAAATTATGGAAGCTTATGGTGCTGAATTTGTTTTAACTCCAAAAGAATTAGGAATGAAAGGCGCTATTGCAAAAGCACAAGAATTAGCCGAAACAATAGAAGGCGCTTGGGTTCCGCAACAATTTGAGAATAATTCGAATCCGACAGTCCATTACAATACAACAGCAAAAGAAATCCTTGAAGATTTTCCACAAGGAGTTGATTATTTAATTACAGGAGTTGGAACAGGCGGACATCTTTCTGGAATTGGAAAAGCATTAAAAGAAGTTAACTCTTCAACAAAAGTTATCGCTGTAGAACCAACAGATTCTCCTGTCATTTCAGGAGGAAATCCTGGTCCACACGCGATTCAAGGAATTGGAGCAGGATTTATTCCTACTAATTTAGATACTTCAATCGTTGATTCTTCTACTCAGATTACAAAAGAAGAAGCATTTGAATTTGCAAAAAAAGTGGCTAAAGTAGAAGGTATATTTGTCGGAATTTCTACAGGTGCTTCATTGGCTGCAGTTGCTAAAACTTTGAATGAAGTAGACAAAAACACGAAAATATTAACTGTCAACTACGATACTGGCGAACGCTATCTATCAGTAGAAGGTTTATTTTAAATACTATAAAAATTTTTAAACGAAAGGAGATATTGACAAAATGTCTCCTTTTTTTATTCAACAAAGTCAAAAAGTCAGTTTTTAGGTTTTATTTCTACTTTGGAATTTTTTTTGATGAAATACAGCAAACAAAACCAATATAAAAAACTAAAAACCAATGGATTTTAATCAATTTACAATAAAGGGTCGTGAAGCGATTCAAGCAGCGCAGCAAATTGCAGTTGCACAAAAAAATCAAGCAATAGAACCAGCTCATATTTTAGGTGGAATGATAGATGTTGATGAAAACGTGTTATCATTAATCTTAGAAAAACAAGGTGTAAAAATGGATATGTTGAAACCTGAGTTGGATTTAGAAATCAATAAATATCCAAAAATAGAAGGTCAACAAGGAAATCATCTTTCCAATTCATCTAACCAAATTTTGCAATCTGCACAAGAAATTGCAAAAGAGATGAACGATGATTTTATCACCTTAGAGCATTTATTATTAGGTATAATCAAGAATGTATCGCCTGTAAGTCAGTTATTAAAAAATAGAGGTGTAACATTCGACAACACAAAAAAATTAGTAACAGAATTGAGAAACGGAGAAAGAGTAACTTCTGAAAACGCGGAAGGAACATATAATTCATTAAACAAATACGCTAAAAACTTAACAGATTTAGCAAAAGAAGGAAAATTAGATCCTGTAATTGGACGTGATGAAGAAATTCGTCGTGTTTTACAAATTCTATCACGTCGTACAAAAAATAACCCAATCCTTATTGGTGAACCAGGTGTTGGTAAAACCGCTATAGCAGAAGGTTTAGCACATCGTATCATCAATGGAGATGTTCCTGAAAATCTTTTGAATAAACAAATTTTTTCATTGGATATGGGAGCTTTGGTTGCTGGTGCAAAATACAAAGGTGAGTTCGAAGAGCGTTTGAAAGCCGTTGTGAAAGAAGTAACCGCTTCGAATGGAGAAATAATTTTGTTCATCGATGAGATTCACACGCTTGTTGGTGCTGGCGGCGGCGGAGAAGGTGCAATGGATGCTGCAAATATCTTGAAACCTGCTTTGGCTCGTGGCGAATTACGTTCGATTGGTGCTACAACTTTGAATGAATATCAAAAATATTTTGAAAAAGATAAAGCTTTAGAACGTCGTTTCCAGAAAGTAATGGTAGAAGAACCAGATGAAGAATCGGCTATTTCTATTTTGCGTGGAATCAAAGATAAATACGAGCAACACCATAAAATTGGAATTAAAGACGAAGCAATTATTGCGGCTGTAAAATTATCAACACGTTATATTACAGATCGTTTTTTACCAGATAAAGCCATCGATTTGATGGACGAAGCAGCTTCTAAGTTGAGAATGGAAATGAATTCTAAACCAGAAGATTTAGATAAATTAGATCGTAGAATTATTCAATTAGAAATCGAAATTGAAGCGATAAAACGCGAAAATGACGAGAAAAAATTGAATCTTTTAAAAGAAGAATTATCTAATCTTCAAGATGAAAGAAATCAATTGAATTCGAAATGGGAAGCGGAAAGAAATCGTGCCGATGAAGTTCAAGATTTAAGAAAATCTATCGAAAATATCAAATTCGAAATTGAGCGTGCAAAACGAGATTACGACTATGCAAAAGCTTCCAAATTAGAGTTTGAAGATTTAGTTAATGCAAAAAATAATTTAGAAGAAGCTGAACATAATCTAGAAGAAAATAAACAAAATAAACTGGTAAAAGAGTTTGTTGATGCGGATGATATTGCAGAAGTTGTATCGAAATGGACAGGAGTTCCGGCTCAGAAAATGATGCAATCTGATCGCGAAAAATTATTGAATTTAGAAAACGAATTACACAAACGTGTTTTAGGTCAAGAAGAAGCAATTATAGCAGTTTCTGATGCCATTCGTCGTTCTCGTGCAGGTCTTAGTGACGAAGGAAAACCAATCGGTTCGTTCTTATTCTTAGGTTCAACTGGTGTTGGGAAAACTGAGTTGGCAAAAGCCTTAGCCGAGTTCTTATTCGATGATGAAAATGCAATGACTCGTATCGACATGTCCGAATATCAGGAGCGTCATGCAGTTTCTCGCTTGGTTGGGGCACCTCCGGGTTACGTTGGTTACGACGAAGGTGGTCAGTTAACAGAAGCGGTTCGTCGCCGTCCTTATTCAGTTATTTTGTTGGACGAAATTGAGAAGGCACATCCAGATGTTTTCAATATTTTGTTACAAGTTTTGGATGACGGACGTTTGACAGACAACAAAGGTCGTGTGGTTAACTTTAAAAATACGATTATCATTATGACATCGAATTTTGGTTCTCATACGATTTTGGATAAATTCTCAAACATTGACGAAAATAATGTGGCACAAGTTTATGATGAAACAAAAGATGTCGTTTTTGAGGAATTGAAACAAAACTTTAGACCAGAATTTTTGAATCGTATTGATGAAATTATTTTGTTCCGTCCATTGAGTGAAAATCAAATTTCTGGAATCGTGAATATCTATTTAAGCGGAGTTGCGAAGAAATTAGCACAACGCGATATTACATTAGATATTACGCCAGAAGCTGTCGATTATTTAGCAAGAAAAGGCTACGATCCTCAATTCGGAGCAAGACCATTGAAACGAGTTATTCAACAAGATGTATTAAATGAACTTTCAAAAGAAATTTTAAAAGGAACAATAAATGATAATGATGCGGTTTTAATCGATTATTTCGAAGAAAAACCTGGAGATAATAAATTAGTTTTCAGAACTAATCAATAAGTATTTTACGATTTTATTCATGTGTAAAAAATCCGCTCGTTGAGCGGATTTTTTTATTTCTTCTTTTTATAAAGCGGAACAGTGCTACACGCTTCACCAAACATTAACGAGCTTACAATTGGTTGTAAACGTTCAATTAACTGAATATAAGCCGATTCTGGCACAGGTTTGTGAGAGCAACCTTTCACTATTATTTTTCCATCAACATAATCTTCATAAGGCAAATGATCTACAATTTCTGTGTACAAAATCGTATCCAAATCTTGCAAACTTCCATGTACAATTCGTTTCGCAATTGGCGACAAATAGGTTGCAACCAACAAATAAGCCCAAGACGGAACAATCGCATCCGCAGTACACGTTAACGCTACATATTTATCTTGATATTGTGTCCAATCATGATTTTTAAGATTTTCTCTAAAATCCTTTTCTCTAAGAATCAATTCTTCATATAACCAATCTTTCAAGTCAAAAACAACACGATCTCCATCAGGATAATAATCCTGTAAATCAATTGTTACTAAACTACTATTGGCAACTTTATTTATAATTTCGTCTGACATTTTTCTTTGTTTGAAAGAGTAAATTTACGCAATAAAAAACATTGAAATCTACTCCACTTATAGATTTCTCCTATCTTTGTAAGAAGAAAAATGATTTCCATTGAAATACTATATCATTGCAGGTGAAGCTTCGGGCGATTTGCACGCATCGAACTTAATGAAAGAATTAAAATTAAAAGATCCACAAGCTGAATTCAGATTTTGGGGAGGAGATTTGATGCAAACGCAAGGCGGAACTTTAGTCAAACATTACAGAGATTTGGCGTTTATGGGTTTTGCTGAAGTTGTAATGAATTTGAGAACGATTTTAGGAAATATTTCGGTTGCTAAAAAAGACATCGAAGCTTATCAGCCAGATGCAGTTATTTTAGTTGATTATCCTGGTTTTAATCTCAGAATTGCTGAATTTGTAAAAAGTCTTGGAATTAAAATTTACTATTATATTTCGCCACAAATTTGGGCTTGGAAAACTGGTCGAGTTCATAAAATCAAAAAAGTTGTCGACAAAATGTTTGTGATTCTTCCGTTCGAAGAAGAATTTTATCAACGTTACAATTACAAAGTAGATTTTGTCGGAAATCCATTATTAGATTCGTTGAATAATCTTCCGCCAATTGATGAACAACAATTTAGAAAAGATCATAATTTAGACGAAAGACCAATTATTGCTTTACTTCCTGGAAGTCGAACACAAGAAATTAAAGTCAAATTACCTTTGATGCTTTCAGTGGAAAAAGATTTTCCCGATTATCAATTTGTTGTGGCTGGTGCACCATCTCAACCAATCGAAAATTATAAAAAAATTGCAGGCAACAACTTGAAAATTGTTGAGAATAGAACCTATGATTTATTACGAGTTTCTCATGCAGCCTTG
This sequence comes from Empedobacter sp. UBA5528, assembly GCF_002426075.1. Classification (NCBI taxonomy): domain Bacteria; kingdom Pseudomonadati; phylum Bacteroidota; class Flavobacteriia; order Flavobacteriales; family Weeksellaceae; genus Empedobacter; species Empedobacter sp. UBA5528. Next base: position 132,148 of record NZ_DINY01000030.1, read on the forward strand.
GTTACATCAGGAACAGCAACATTAGAAACTGCTTTACTGAAAGTTCCAGAAGTTGTTTGTTACAAAGGAAATGCTATTTCGTACGAAATCGGAAAACGTGTTGTAAAAAACATTCGTTTTATTTCGTTGGTAAACTTGATTATGGACGAAGAAGTAGTGAAAGAGTTAATTCAATATGATTTAACTTACGAAAATATCAAACGAGAATTAGATTTAATTTTAAATTCTCCTAAACGTGAAAAAATCATGAAAAGCTACGAAGAATTGTATCATAAACTTGGTGGAATTGGCGCTTCAGAAAGAACCGCTTCACTAATTACTGAGGACTTAAAAAAATAATTAAAAAAAAGTAAAAGTTTGACGCAACCTTTTATTGTTTTTTTAATCTTGTAAGCTATAGATGTCATTCAGATCTAATTATTAAAATGTTTCAGGATTGACTTAATTAAAGTTTACACCTATTCTAACAAAGTAATCCTCTTGATTTTCAAGGGGTTTTCTTATTCTATATATTAATTTCTTATTCTTTCACGCAACCTTTTCTAAAATCTATATCTTATTTTTATAACGATTAAAACTCATACAATGAAATTAATGAAAAGATTAAGCATGTTTGCTTTGGTAGGTATTTTAGGTTTATCAACATTTAGTTGTTTAAATAATGATGACTCAGATTATATGAATTATGGTTTTTTAGCAACAACGGCAATTAATGTTCATGAAGACTCTATTCAGCCAGTAGGAAAAACTACAAATATTCGAGTAACGTACGAAAAAACAAATTCTTGTCAAAATTTTATTCAATTTAGCTCTTTACAAGGAAGTACAACTTTTAAACACAACATTGGTGTTTATGCAAGTCAAAGTAATGGAAACTGCACGCAAAATACTTCGTACGAAACAAAAACTTTGAAGTTTACACCTAAAGAAGCTGGTGAGTACACATTAAGATTTTGGACGGGAAATAAACCAAATTCAACTGAACCAATTTATGACTCAATTGTGTTAAATATCAAAGAAAAATAAAGTCCAATAAGTTTTGAATAGTGACTCTCTTGAAATTTTAATCAAGCAATGTCAAGAACAAAATAGAAAAGCTCAAGAAGAAATTTATGTTGAGTTTTCACCTGTTTTGTTCTCGATCTGTCTTCGTTATGCCGAAAATTATGAAGATGCGCAAGATATTTTTCAAGAGGGTTTTATTCATATCTTCAATAAAATAAATCAATTCAAATTCGAAGGATCTTTTGAAGGTTGGATGAAACGGATAATGGTAAATCTTAATTTAGAAAAACTAAAAAAGAAGAATAATTTACCTTTTGAAGATTTCGAAAATCTCATTATCACACAGGAAGATGACGACGAAGTTGAAGAAGATTTTGATTATCAACAGTTGTTAGAAGCCGTTCATAATCTTCCACCACAATATAGGCAAGTTTTTAACCTCTACGTTTTTGAAGAATATTCGCACCAAGAAATTGCAGAAATGCTGACCATTTCGGTTGGAACTTCAAAATCAAACTTATCAAGAGCACGAAATTTATTAAAACAAAAACTCAATCAATTAAAAACTGTCACAGAAGATGAACAAATTTGATCAACATATTAAAGATAAACTCTCGCAACCACAACTTCCTCCTTTGGATGCTTGGAAAAATATTCAGGAGAAATTAGACGAGAAAGAAAAGAAAAAACGAATCATTCCTTTATTTTATTGGATTGGTTCTACTGCGGCATGTTTAGTTGTGGGAATTTCTATCTATTATTTTAATCAAAATGATACAATTAACGTTAATCATATGCCGACTAATGAAGTTGTAAAAACAAAATCGACTTCTAAAGAATCTATCAAAAAAGATTGGAATAATATTGAACATACAAATGAAAAGTCTTTTGATAATAAGATTGTTTCTTCTGTAAAAAAATCTTCTAAATCAAATCAAAAAACAATTCAAAGTTCAAGTTCATATTTTGAAAATATAATTGGAGAATCAACTTTATTTTCGAATACAATTCCAAATCAAAAAGAAGATAAAACACTAGAATTATCTCAAAAGAATTCAACTCAAAAAGATAATTTTGTACAAAATAATTCTTCAATCAATCCAAAAAATGAAGTTTCTGAAAAAGAAACTAATCCTAAAATTTTAGAAGAAAAACCATTAGAATTAGTTCTTCAAGAAGAGGAAAAAAAGAAAGAGAAAGTAGAAATCAAACAGAAATCTCCACTTCTGACGATTTCTTCGTACATCAATCCAACAAAAGTGTTAGAATCAAAATCTATTTTAGCAAATGAATTTAATGATTACAACATCAAAAATAACATTACAGTTGCTTATGGCGCAAAAGTTTCTGTTCGATTAAATGATAAGATAAATGTTCGTTCGGGAATTGCAAAAGTTGAGTTGGAACAAAATACAACCAATATAAATTCGGGAATCAATACAGGTGTTTATGCACTTTCTGCAAGCATGCCAAAATCATCTAACAATATCACATATCATTCGAATATTCGAGTTGTAGGTGATAATATATCACATACAACAATGACCATGTTGTCTTCTGAAACCAATACTATGGAACAAAAAGTTCATTACATCGAAGTTCCATTAGAAGTTGAATATAAATTGGCAAGTTTTGATAAATTCAATATTATAGCAATAGCGGGAGGAAGTTATTTTGCTGTAACGAAAAATTCTATTTCATTAGCTGATACTAATACAAGATCAAATTATAAATTAGGCGAAGCAAATAACTTAAATAATTCGAGTTATAGCGCTAACGCTGGAGTTAAGTTAGAGTATAATTTATCAAATAAATCAAGTATAAATTTGGAACCAAATTATAGATATATGCTAAATCCATTGAAAAATGTAGATGCTAAAAATCCTTCTTTATTAGGATTGAATTTAGGTTTTTCAATTAAATTTTAACAAAAAAAAGACGAAGATTATTCTTCGCCTTTGTTATTGTTTAATTTGATTACAATTGTATTATTTTCTTCAGTCATTTCCACTTTGGCTTCCTCAAAAGTTGGCTCACGCAAAATAGGATCTAAATTCTTAGAAAAACCATACGGTTCTTTACGCACACCCAAAAAACTTTTATCAAGCTGTTTATTATTGTTCGTATCCAAATACACTTTTACCGCATAAAATGTTGGCTCAATATCTTTAAAAACCGTTTCATACCTGTCTATATCAGCAACTGGAACGTACAATTTTTTGAATGCATTTTGACCTTTTGTATAATTTTCTACATTTCTATAAAACTCTATAGCCAAATTTCCTTTCATTTTCTTAAGGTTTGTGATTGATAGTTTTACATCAATTTGAGCCATTGCCATTTGAGTAAAAAATAACACAATTAATATAAGAATCTTCTTCATTTTTTTTTATTTTTTTAATCAATTCGTTTACAAATAATTAAAACCTGCTATTTGTAAAAAAATTTATAAATTATTAGGATGAAAAAGTATCTCTTTTTTACCCTAACAATTTGTTTCTCAATCGGAATAATTTTATCCGAATTATTAATTCCTGCTACAAATTTACGAATTATATTTTTTTCATTAATTACTTTACTTTTTATCTCTTTGTTAAAAAATAATAATCGTCAAAATATAATCACTTTTTTAGGCATTTCGATGATTTTAGGCTATTATATTCATCAAAATTATAATCGACATTCAAAAATTGATTTCGAATCTGTTTCGAAAATTCATTTACTAAAAGTCGTTTATAGTTCTAATTCTACCGAAAAATATACCAATTACGTTGTAAAAGATATTGAAACGAATGAGCAAATTTTACTTCATATCAAACCTCAACAACAAATTTTATATCCCAATGATGAAATCATAATTTTAGGAGAAAAAAGAGAAATCCAAGAACCGTTAAATCCATATCAATTTGATTATAAACGTTTTTTAAACAGAAAACGAATTTATTCTCAAATCTTTACAAATGAAATTATTTCTATTCACAAAGAAGGAAATGGATTTCGAAATTGGGTTGCCAAATCGAAAGTCAAGATTCGAAAAGAACTAACAGAACAAGGTTATTCCCTTGAAAGTAGAGCGATTATTTCGTCTATGCTTTTGGGTGATAGAACAGAGCTTTCGCAAGAACTCAATCAAAGTTATGTAGCAACAGGAGTTGTGCATATTTTATCCATTTCTGGTTTACATGTGATGATGATTTACATGATTTTACAATTCGTTTTACAACCATTATTAAAGCTAAAACAAGGTCGAAAAATTAGAATAATTATTAGCTTAATATTTATCTGGATCTTTGCTTTTTATGTCGAATTACAACCGCCAGTTTTTCGTTCTGCGTTGATGATTACCATTTATTATATTAGCGAATTACTCAACCGACCAAAAAATATTTTTCACACACTTTCACTTTCTGCTTTTATCATTCTAGTTTTTCAACCTAATTATTTGTTTGATGTTGGCTTTCAATTGAGTTTTTCAGCGGTCTTTTTCATTGTTTGGCTCAATCCAATTTTTGAGTATTATTGGAAAGTTAAAAATAGTTTCCTGAAGAAAATCAAGATTATGATTGAAACAAGTTTATCTGCTCAATTAGGAACTTTACCAATTTCGGTCTTGTATTTTAATCAATTTTCAGGATTGTTTTTATTTGGAAATTTAGTCTTGATTCCTGCTTCCTTTTTTATGATTTGTGGCGGAATAATTAGTATTCTTCTCATCATTTTCGATCTTAATATTCCAATCTATACATGGATTTTCAATCATTTTATCTATTACTCAAATCAATATATTTATTGGTTAGCGAACTTCAAGTTTATTGCAAAAGATGTTTACATCAGTTTATTTACCGCAATTTTGATTGGCGTTATTTTATATGCATCAAAACCATTGTTCCTAAAAAAATCTAAACTAGCATTATTTGTTTGTTTAATTTCTTTATTTCTAATTCAAGTGGAACGATTTCACCAAATTAATCAACTCAATCATTCGAATGAATTAATCGTTTTTAATCAATACAAGAATAGTATTATCGGCATAAGAAATCAACGAAGTTTAAGCATTTTAAGTGAAAATCCTTTAGATGAAAAAACATATAATTTTACGATTAAACCATATAAAATCCACGAAAGAATAAAAGATGTTAGTTTCTACTCTTATGATTCAGACTTTAAACATCAACATTTTATCAAACATCCAAATTCTATTGAAACGAAGTCATTTAAGCTCTTATTAAATGAAGAACATTCTGATATTCCTTTTTATGTGTTAATTCATCAATCAAATCTTTATCCTTTCGAAAATAATGAAAATTTAAAAAGGGTAATTGCTGATGCCAGCAACTACCCTTCTATTGTTACAGAACTCGAAAAAACTTCTGATTCTGTTTTATGGAAAACCTCTCAACAAGGTTATTTCTCGATTAAATTTTAATATCGTTTATGAAATCTGTTGAACTACGATAACCCAAAACGACTTTGTTGATATCTCCTTTTCCGTTCATCAAAACAGTTGCAGGATAACTCAATTGTCCGTTTGTAAAGGCATATGCCATATAATTCGCTTTAGCAGGCGCAATATATGTGTACTGAATTCCCATAAATTTTACCATATCCTTTGTTTCTGCATCAAATTTTACCGCAATGTAATTTTTGTTTACATAATCTGCGACTTTATTATCTGTAAAAGTTTCTTTGTCCAAACGCTTACAGAATCCACACCAAGTTGTATAAAAATTAATCAATACAGGTTTTTCTGGATGTGCTTTTATTTCCTTTGTTGCTTCGTCTAATGATAACCATTTAATTTCTTGTCCGAAAAGAAATGATGATAAAATTAGGGCAGCGATTGCTAAGCTTGATTTCATAAATTTCAATCTTTATTATTTAACTCCGTGCATCAATTTCTTCATAACTGGATTTAATGCGATAACGATTAAACCTGCTACAATTGGTACAATTGTAAAAATTAAGAAGAAAGTTGATAACGAATATTCTTTTGTAATATTTTCGATTTGACCTCCTAAAATGGCTGCCAATTTGTTACCAATTGCAATTGCAAGGTACCACATTCCGAACATAAATGCAATCATACGTGCTGGAACTAATTTTGATACGTACGAAAGTCCAACTGGAGATAAACAGAGCTCGCCCAATGTATGGAACAAATAAGCTAATACTAACCAGATGATAGAAACGCGAACGCCTTCTGAAATTCCGTAAGAACCGAAAGCTAAGAATCCGAATCCGATTGCCATAATGATTAATCCTAAACCATATTTTACAGAAGCTGATGGGTTGTATTTAGAATCCCAAACACGAGAAACTAATGAAGCTAATGCAATGATGAAGAAAGAGTTTAATGTAGAGAACCAAGAAACGGTAATTTCTACTTGAGAATCTTTAATCTCTGCTACTTTCGCAGGAACAACTTCAGATGGTTTGTTTTGATTTTTATATTCAGTATCTAATTTCACTAAACTTTCTGGAGAAACTAATACAAATTTATCTCCTTCTTTGTGAATGCTAATATCTGAACCTTTTGTTAAAGCGTCTTGAGAAGCTAAATTAATTGTTTCAGTAACAATTTTATCTGTAGAATTTGCAACATAAGAAGCCGTAACTGGTGTTTTATCAAAAACAGGTTGACCTTCTTCGTTCATCACTTGTTTACCAGAGTCGTCTAATTTAGCCGTTTCAATTGCTTGGTAAGAAACATCGTAAGAGTGAGAAGTCCAGTTATAGTTTAACATCCAAATTGCAGCAGCCCAAATTCCTAAGAAAGTAAACGCTAAAACAACATTAGATAAAGCCGCTTTTTTAAATGTTTGTTTTGCTAATAAAATCAATACATACGAGATGAACAATAATGGAACAACTGTTAATAATGTATTGAAAACGTTGAATGCCATTGCAGCACCTCCAATTAAGTTACGTTCTGTATTATCACGCGCAAAGATTACTAATGATGTAGCTCCTTGTTCGAAAGACATCCAGAAGAAGATAACGAAGAAAGCAAAAATAATTACCGCAATCATACGATCACGAACCACTTTTGTATAATTTGCCAAACGACGAATTACCACAAAGAAGAACAAGAATAATGCTACTAAAATAACGACATTTTGTCCTGATAATCCTCCGATAGAGAATGGGAATAAGTTAATTCCACCAATTGCATTTAACGGATCATTGAACGCATATCCTAATCCTAAAAGCGTCATAATAACGATCAATACTTGATCTAATACTGTAAAAGGATTTGGTTTTTCTCCTGGTTCGTATTTTGGTGTATCATCATCAGCAGTAATTTGATTTCCTGTTTTTGAAGGAACTTCACCAATATGCCCAAATAATGGTTTTGCTAACCAGAACTGTAATGTTCCTAATAACATGAAGATTCCAGCTAAACCGAATCCCCAGTGCCATCCTACTTTTTCTGCTAAGAATCCACATAACATCATTCCGAAGAATGCACCAGCGTTAACTCCCATGTAGAAAATTGTATAAGCACCATCCTTTTTCTCAGGAAAGTCTTTGTACATTTCTGATAAGATAGATGTCATATTTGGTTTAAAGAATCCTGTTCCGATAACCAAACACGCCAATCCTAAATATAAAAAGATAGGTGTATCAAAAGCCATGAATGCATGACCAAGAGTCATAATAATCGCACCAATTACAACTGCCCATCTATAACCTATGTATTTATCGGCAATAATACCTCCAAAGATGGGCGTAATGTATAATAACATTGCATATGTTCCATATAAAGCAGTTGCTTTTTCTATAGACCATTCCCAACCTGGATTTAACCCAATAACTGCAGCTGTTAAAAACTGAATTAATAAAACGCGCATTCCGTAGAATGAAAAACGCTCCCACATCTCTGTAAAGAAAAGCACGAACAACCCTGACGGATGCCCAAGTACTTTTGAATCAAAGAAATTTTCTGATTTTGAACTCATGTTTGTTTGTTAAAAGTATTTCTTAAAAGTTATTTTACGTCTTGCATTAATTTGCGAATTAATGGGGATAAAGCGATTAATAATACACCTGCAATTAAAGCGTATATTCCCAAATCTTTGTAGCCATCAGTATAGGCAATCAATTTTGACATTAAAGTTCCTCCTGTATTTGCTTCAGACATTTCTGCTCCAATTTTCCCTGCGAAAAACTGACCAAAAGCACTTGCTAAAAACCACATCCCCATCATCATTCCAAATAGTTTTTGAGGAGATAGCTTCGTAATAATTGACATACCGATTGGACCTAAACATAACTCTCCTAGAGTAATTACTAGCCAAGTAAAAGTGAATAAATTAAGAGATGATTGTCCTGTATCGTTTACAAAGAATCGTAAAGAATAAAATAAAAAGAATCCTAATGATAAGAATAAAAACCCTATTCCGAATTTAATAATTGTATTAGGTTCTATTTTCTTTTTAGCTAACCATATCCATAACAATCCTGCTAATGGACTTACTATGATTATAAAAAATGAATTAGCACTATTATTAATAATATTTGGATCAATTTCGAAGAATAGTAAATTATGTACTAAGTTATCTTTTGCGAAAAGAGATAAAGAACCTCCACTTTGTTCATAAATAACATTAAAAATCAAATACATAACAATAAAAATAAAAGCTGCTAAAACTTTTTTCTTATAACTATTATTTAATTTTAATATCTCGAATCCTAAATACAAAAGCGCAGCAATACCAATTCCGTACATAAAATAATCGGTTAAATCACTTCTATGAATTAAGAAATATATTAAAGGTAATATAACTATTGCACCAACGTAAACAGCTGTTTCTTTAAAAGTCCTTTTTTGTATACTATCTTTTTCTAATGGAGTGTTTCCTATAGGTTCTAAACTTTTTTTAGTAGCAAAATAAGTTATCAAACCAATCACCATTACAATTGCTGCTGCTAAGAAACATAAACTCCAAGAGTAATATTTTCCCAAATAAACACACAAAGCACCTCCTAAAAGACCTCCTATATTTATTCCGGCATAAAACATTCCATAACCTGCATCACGTCTTACATCTCCTTCTTTATACAATTCACCTACCATTGATGATATATTGGGTTTAAAAAAACCTGTTCCTATAATGGTGCAGGTAATTCCTACATAAAACATTGTATGAGGATCATAGGCAATGATTAAATTTCCGATGACCATAAAAAGACCTCCAAAAACTAAAGACTTTTTGAAACCTAATATTTTATCAGCGAAAATACCTCCAATAAATGTAAATGCATAAATAAATGCTTGTATTGCGCCATATTTCAAATTAGCATCTTTTTCTAAAAGACCTAGTTGGTCTGTCATAAAAATTGCTAAAACACCTCTCATACCGTAGAAACAAAAACGTTCCCACATTTCTATCGTAAACAAATACCAAAGCTGTTTGGGATATTTTCCTTCAAAGTTTTGTATTTGATCCAACGTTAATTTTTGACTCATGATTTTTTAACTATGCACTAATATATCCTTTAGATTTTATTAGCAATCAACGAAAGTAAAAAAAACCTCCGACAATGCAGAGGTTTTTTTTATTTAATGTATGATTTTTGTCAATTTGAATAATGTTTCATCTTATTCATTGGCGTATTCTAATAAATACAGCTTTTTTCTTACAAATTCTTCTTGATAAAGTTTGTCATTTTACGGTAAAGCTGAATACGCGTGTTTCCACCATAAATCCCGTGATCTTTATCTGTATAAATGGCCATATCAAAATCTTTGTTCGCTTGTACCAAAGCTTCTGATAATTCGAATGTGTTTTGTGGATGCACATTATCATCAGCAGAACCAGAAATTAATAAGAAATTACCTTTCAACTCGTTTGCATAATTAATTGGTGAATTGTCATCATAACCAGATGCATTTTCTTCTGGTGTACGCATAAAACGCTCTGTATAAACAGAATCATAATAACGCCAGTTTGTTACAGGAGCAACAGCAATCGCCGCTTTGAACACATCATTTCCTTTGAATAATACATTCGAAGCCATGAATCCTCCATAAGACCAACCCCAAATTCCGATACGAGATTTGTCCACATAAGGTAATTTACCAATTTCTTTTGCCGCAGCAATTTGATCTTCTACCTCATATTTTCCTAATTGTAAATACGTTTGCTTCTTGAAATCTTCTCCTTTGTATCCCGTTCCACGACCGTCAACACAGAAAACGATATAACCTTCTTGTGCCAACATCATGTGCCAATAATCATTTGAGTTGAAATACGCATTATTTACATTCTGAGAACCTGGTCCAGAATATTGATACATCAAAACTGGATATTTTTTGGTTGGATCAAAGTTTTTTGGTTTGATTACGTAAGCATTTAATTCGTTTCCTGCTGTCGTTTTCAACACAAATAATTCTTTTGTTCCAATATTATCTGTAGTCAATTTATCTTTTAAAGAAGTATTGTCAACGATAACACCCAAATCTTTTCCAGATTTAGATTCAACCAAACTAATTGTTTTTGGAGTTGTTGTATTCGAAAAAGTATTAATGAAATACGTAAAATTCTTACTGAAAGCAGCCGAATTTGTTCCATTATTTTTCGTCAACATTGTTGTTTTCTTACCATCTAAACTAACCGAAGAAATTTGTCTTTCTGTCGAAATACGTTTTCCATTATTTGAGTTTGATTGATAATAAAGTGTTTTATTACCAGGATTATACCCATAGTAATTCGTTACCTCCCAATCTCCTTTCGTCACTTGGTTAATTAGCTTTCCGCTATCTGCATAATGGTAAATATGGTTATTTCCATCGCGCTCAGAAGTCCATAAGAACGAATTATCTGCTAAAAATTCTAATGTTAAATTATCCGTTTCTATCCACGCTTTATTTATTTCAGTAAATAATTTATTTACTTTTTTCGTGTTGATATCATAAAACGAAACATCTACATTATTTTGATGACGGTTAGACGTTACAACCGTTAATAAATTCGCTTTTGTAGAGAACTTAATTTTAGGAATATAATAATTCTGAACTCCGCCTAAATTAACATTTGCAGTTGAGTTATTCTTCGTATCAAAAACATGTAACGAAACTTCCGAATTGTCTTGTCCTGCTTTTGGATATTTGTAACGTAATTCTTGTGGATAAAGATTATTGTGGTAAATCGGAATATTAATTTCTTTGACTTTCGATTCGTCAAAACGAACATAAGCCAAAGACGTTCCATCAGCATTCCAATCAAAATTTCTTACGAAACCAAACTCTTCTTCATAAACCCAATCGTTGATCCCGTTGATAATATTATTCTTTTTACCATCCGTTGTAACTTGAATTACCTTGTTCGATTTTAAGTCTTGAATGTATAAATTATTCTCAAAAGCAAAAGCTACCTTAGAAGCATCTGGCGAAAACAAAGGCTCTTGAATTCCTTTTCCATCAAATAACAATACTTTCGATTTTGTTTGTGTATCATACACTTCAAACTTTGCTGTAAACGAATGGCGATAAATTTGGTGCGAATTAGTTTGCAATAAAACGTAACGCTCATCAGAACTAAATTCATAACCTTCAAACTTTCCAGGAACGACAACTACATCAGAAGTCTGACCTTTTTTCAATGTCGATTCATACGAACGTTTTACCAATCCGTCTTTTGTAAGAATTGTATAATTTTCTCCATCATTCAATGAATTTACACCATATAATGAGTTTTCTCGGTATTTACCGCCATATATCCCTTCAATGGTTATTTGTTGTGCATAAGAATAAGCACCCATCGCAAGGATAGCCAAACTTAAAATAAATTTTTTCATATTAATTTTCTAATCATGTGAGTTCAAACAATCAAATATAAACAATTCTATTTTCTCAAATAACACATTTCCTCGAATAATCCATTATAATCGTTCATATAAACGAAAAACTCTTCACTATTTTATATTTTAAACAATTTACAGATAATCGTATTTCATCATTTTTATCAAGAATATTATTAATTCAATCAAAACAATTTAAAATAATCAAATATTTGTAATATAATCATTTAAACAATACAAATTACATTTTTCACAAAAAGTGACCACAAATGTCCGGTTTTGTCCACATTTGTCCACTTCTGTCCTCCAGTATTTTTATCAACAATATGTTTTAGTTAATTGAAACTCCTATACAAACCTCTGTATATCTATGTTTCACATCATCTCGAAAAATAGCTCATTTTACTCTTGTTCGACCATCGTTCGACAAACTTGCGGAAAAATGCACCTTTGCGAGGACAATGGTCGAAGAACGGTCGAAGAAAACACGAATAAACTCTATAGAGATTTATAAAAAAAATAATAACGTTGCAGTAAAAAATTAGTACGAAAGAAAAATAATTTTGTCTGATATGAATACCTTCACTCAACGATAAAATGCGTCTTTCAGAGCATTTTAAATTACAAATTTGTTTATTCAAAACTGCACTCTCACGCAATCAGTGTTTTAACCTAAAAATCTTTGGTGTATAATAATGATTATGTTTAATAGACCTTAATAATGTAAATATTGTTTATTTTCTATTTGAAAAATGATTTCTTATTCCTTTCATCATGTTAAGATAAATAAGTCTTATACCTTTTCTTATACTGTATTTTTTTTAGGATTTCCAAATCAAGATGAAACAAATGATGGAAGAAGAATGAATTGACAAACGAACACAGTTGCCAATACTTTTATTCAACACGTAATAGGGTCGATTAATAAACTAATTTTATCAATTTGATAGATATAAAAAAAGGATTTTTAAAACAAAATCCTTTTTATAGGCAATATCCAAAAAACTGTG